>JBKJRA010000329.1:0-9226 GCA_046594975.1 Pyrinomonadaceae bacterium
TGAGCAAAATGGGCAACGCATAAATAGTGAACAGTGAACAGTGAACAGTGAACAGTTAGAAGAACTTATCACCTATTACCGATCACCCATAATCTAGCCCTCAGGCTCGAAATCCGGCGAATCCGACTCGATCTCGCGTTCGGCGTTTTCGCCGGACAGTAGGCTGCGGAAACGTTCGATGCTTATATCTCCGTGGAAAAGATAGTATAGACCAAAAACGACGGCCGGGGCGAAATAAACCAGGTGCATGACGATCGAAACGGCAGCGGCCTGGTCGCGGTCGACGCTCAATAGCATCAAACTGCCCGCCGTTGCTGCGTGAAAGGCACCTGCCGCTCCGCCCGGCGTCGGTATCAAAGACCCAAGACTCGCGACGCCCATCACAAATATCCCACCGACCACGCCGATATCGAGATTAAACGCCATCAGCACGCACCACGTCGGCAGTGCGATCGACAGCCACAGAGCGGTCGTCCAAAACGAGACGAGGAATATCTCACGCGGGCTTTTCAGTATATCAAGCGAAGTCGCGAGGTGGCTGAGCAGGCTAAGGAACAGGTCGCAAAGGCGTTTTGGGATAAATTTACGGTCGGTTAGATACTCGAACCAGCCGATGATCCGCACCGAGTTTCGATGATAAATTATCAGTCCAACAAACCCCAAGACCGCCGCAGCGAGCATCAGGTTGCCCGCGAGTTTGATCGAAGCCAGCTCCGTCTCGTGTCCCGTCGCCGTCCTAAACCAGATGAGGCTGATCGAAAAAAAGCATATCAGCGATGCAAGGTCGAATACTCGCTCGACGAAAACCGTCACCAGAGCCGCACTCGGACGCACGCGTCTATCGAGCATCGGCAGCCACATAGGCCGGACGATCTCACCGGCACGCCCGACGATAAACATCGCCGCAAACCCTACCGTTGTTGTTGCAAATAAGGCTCTTAGCTTTGAATCCGTTATCGGCCTGAGCAGCACCTGCCAACGCACTGCACGCAGAAAATACCCGAAACAAATGCCCAAAAACGCGAGCACCAGATAAAACGGGTTCGCTCGTCTCAGGCTTACCGTGACCTCCTGCCAATCCAGATTCCGGAAAAAGAACCAGAATATAAAGACCGCGACCAGGATCAGCAGTATAAATTTAATGTATTTGCGCAAAAGCTAAAAGATCTCCGATTTGCTGTGAACAAGCAATAACACCAAAAGATACATCATCACAGCACAACCGACAACTTACTGTGAATAATGGGGTCTGAAAAGTGCTTCAGGTACTTCACTGCTTCTGAAGCTCTGATATCAAAATGTTCCCGGTGGTCAACCGTAATCTCTCCCAGTTCTGACCAATATATAACAAAAAAGGCCCGGACATGGGATCCGGGCCGATCGTGGAAAACTTTTAGCGAATGTTAGAAACCAAAGATGCTGCGCCATCCGCCGCTGCCCTGGTTACTACGGGTGCGATTTAGGCCGTCCTGGTAACCGCGTTGGTAACCCTGATTGTAAGCCTGCTGGATACGGGCACTGTTCTGGTTTCCGTTGATGTAGCCACCGTTGTTGCCGTAGCCGCC
Source organism: Pyrinomonadaceae bacterium (assembly GCA_046594975.1). GTDB lineage: Bacteria > Acidobacteriota > Blastocatellia > Pyrinomonadales > Pyrinomonadaceae > OLB17. The sequence goes on from JBKJRA010000329.1 coordinate 1,566, forward strand.
GTTGTTATAGCCGCCGTTGTTGCCGTAGCCGCCATTATTCTGGGAACCATTGCGATCTCGGGCGTCACGCTGGCCTTGCTTTAATCCGTCTTTGTATCCCTTTTCAAATGCCTTTTGAATGGCCTTTTGATCGCGGTCGCGGTTATTGCGGCCATTGTTGCTGTATCGATTGTCATCGTCGCGATCGCGGCTGTTCTGGTTACCCCTGCCGTTGTTATATTGATCGTTATATTGACCGTTCTGCTGATTGTAGCTATCATCCCGACCATGCTTTTGAGCGCTTACGCTGATTCCTGTTAAAAGGATAAGCGAGAAAGCAAAAGTTATTGCTGTACCTTTAAGTGCGATCTGTATTTTATTAATGTTCATAAGATCCTCCGCCGTTGTTATCGCAATGGCTGTGCCACACGACGATTTGCTCAAATTATGGGTTTATTGTGCCGTGGCCTTACTCAAATGAGACATCTATGCCCCCAAATGGACTATGGGCATAAGCTACCGTTTGCGCAGAGGCTCTGCCAGCCTCCTTCATAAAGAAGAGGAGCTTTATACAAAAATCTGCTATATTTTTGTGGGAACTTTTCGTTTTGGCCTCTCGTAAGAAATTCTTGACAGGGCGAGTTTTACCAGCCATTGTCGGGATGAAACGTTTCGAATTACGCCCTTACTAAGATATGGGCTACTGACATGGAAGCTATTCAGGCAGTGACCGAGATAAATGGTGCAGAACTCGTCAAGCGTGCCCGTTCAGGGGACGGGGCGGCGTGGGAGGATATTGTCTCTAATTTTTCGAGGCGGATATTTAATCTTGCATACCGTTTTACTTCGAGCGTCGATGCTGCCGAAGACCTGACACAGGATGTTTTCATACGCATCTATCGCACGCTCGACCAATATGACCCCAAACAGGGCGATCTGGCGAATTGGTTAATGCGTCTGGCACGCAATTTGATAATCGACGATTACCGCCACCGTCAGCGTAATCCGCAGAATACGATGGCTGACGCCGTTGACGATCACGAATACCATCTGCGTTCGGCCGGAAGTTCGGCCCACAAGGAGATGGAGCGGAAAGAGCTGGCAAGTCAGGTGCAAGAGGGCATAGATAAGCTGCCCGAAGATCTGAAAACGTGCGTGATCCTCAGAGACATTGAGGAGCTGACCTATCAGGACATAGTCGATGTGTTGAAAATACCCGAAGGAACCGTCAAATCGCGTATCAACCGCGGACGTATCGAATTGGCAAAGATATTGAGAAGGATGCGGGTGGTGACAATTTAATATGTTGGCTGATTTGGTAGCACAAACTGTAGTAGGCCTAGTCGAGGTCGCAATTTCATGGAGCCACCATGAAGTAAAGGATATGTCAGGGCAGATTTTTGATAAATCGGGAAACCGATTACAGATACTTGATTAAGGTCTATCAACAAATACAAGGGGTTTGAATTTTTATGAATAAGGAGCAGGAAAACATACTTAATTGTTCGCAGTTCGAAGAGCTGTTGACCGATTATCTTGATAAGACGCTGGTAAACGGCGTGAATAAGTCCGTCGCGGCTCACGCGCTTGCCTGCCCTCTCTGCCACTCGCTGCTTAATGAAGTTAAGGAATCGCTCGCAGCATGCCGCCAGATGGCTGTGCCGAGCGTTTCGGTCACGAAATTAGAGGCCCGCGTTTTGTCGATGACGATGCCGGAAACGGCGATGCCTTGCGAGGATTTCGAAGGCTATCTGACAGATTATCTCGACGGATTTTTGCCTGCACAGACATTCCACAGATGGGAACGCCACGCGGCTCTTTGCGGCACCTGCGAAGATCTGCCCGGAATGGTCGTTCGTTCGATCGGTGCCTGCTACACGTACAAGATGGAAGAATTGGCAGTGCCTGCCGGATTGCACGAGCGGATCCTCGAAACAACGATCGGCACGGTCGAAATAAAAGAATTAAAGGTTTTGTGGACGACGCGCGTGAGCGAATGGATTGAGGGCATTAAGTTCCCGATATCCGTTCCGCAGCTTGCACCGCTAGCGATGATGGTGATGTTCGCGTTTTTGGTGTTTAGTCAGACTGTCTCGGCTGACGGTTCGATCGGTAGCGTCTACGCACAGGGCGTTGAGCTTGCCGAGCAGACCTATCAGCAGAGCACGGACGCATGGAAAGGTAAACCCATCTCTGAAGATCAGCCATCGACACGAAAAGATCCCGTGACCGGTACGACGGACGTATCTAACGAGGAAACGCGATAATGAATTGTGCTTATCACGAACAAAATGCTGCGGTTGTAAGCTGTAACAGTTGCGGACGACCGCTCTGTCCAGCCTGTGACCATCGCATTAAGGGCTTCCCTTATTGCCAGGACTGCATCGTTTTGGGTGTCGATCTGCTCCAACAGCAGGGCCGTGCAGATCATGTTCCGTATGTTAAAAAACGCACTTCGCCCGTGGTCGCGACGCTTTTGTCAATGGTCTGTCCGGGTCTCGGTGCCGCGTATAATGGTCAGACGGTCAAAGCTCTCGTGTATTTCGCTGTATTCGCCGGGCTGTTTCAAATGGCAGTGCTGACAAGCGGCACGCCGCTTTTCGTTTTCGGATTTATGGGTATGTGGCTTTTCGCCGCCCTCGATTCGTGGCGGACCGCTCAGATGATCCGTTCGGGCCTGACGCCCGATGTCGCGGACGATATTCTCGTCAAAAGATTTTCCGGCAATCCAAAACTCTGGGGTATTGTGCTCAGCGTATTAGGTGCCGCATTTTTGTTCCAACGAGTATTTAACCTCGGCCCTCTGATGCGCGGGCTATTGCCCTTGACGCTGATCGGGCTTGGTATTTACGTTCTGAAAGGCTATATTTTCAAGCCAAAGGTCGAGGAAGAAACCCGTTGGACGAGCCGCCAGCCGTCAGCAAGTTTTGCTTTGACGCAAACACAGACGCATTACAACGAAGCCGATTATCAGGTGGTTAATGATTTTGCTGACCGCTCGCGTTCGGGAAGCTGGAAAGATGTTTAGATTCGCACTTTGTTTTTAGGAGTAAGGCTATGATGTTTTTAAAGGCCGCGTCGGTTTTAGGAAGTTTAATGGTCGTGATCGCTTTGGCAATAACGTTGCTCAAAGCATTGATCGGGCTCGTCGGATTTATCGCGGTTGCCCTCAAGATCATCATCGTCTTGGTCTTTGTAGCGGTCTTTGCATCAGTCGGATTCATGCTTTTTAAGGCGTGGCAAGGCAAGCAGAACGCGGCCTGATCTGACACCGAATTTGATACATATCATAAGCCGATGAGATAGTGAGGCCTCTCAAGCTTGCCTTTCTCGTCGGCTTATGGTCTTATATAAGTTCCCGATATTTAACTATTAGGAAGTTTTTCAAGGGGTATCCCCCACGACGACGAGAGTTTGTGTTGTTAAGTAGACTCTTGTTCTAGGTTTCGCGTTAGTCGCTAGCGGCTATTCTTGCGTGATTCCGCGTACTGAAAACATTTGTTTTCGGCACGAAATCATTAAAAGGAGCTTGTAAAGCACAATGCAGAAAAACGACAAGTCGTATACTTTTCTTTTATCGCATAAATCAAAATCTAAGATATATATTAAGAGATTTGCCGTCTCTCGTAGCCTCGTTCATTTTGGTTCGATCGGATTATTTCTTGTTCTTGGAATCACTTCACTCAGCATCGGAGTTTCGGGCGTAGTTAGAAATAACGTTTTGGCCAGTTCACTCTCAGACGCACCGGTCGTTGCTCAAATGTCTTTGACAACACCTGAGCCAAAGACGGATGCCGTAGCTTTTAACAGCGGCGGTCCTGAGGAAAACGAGCAGGCCGATGGTGAAAATACCGAGATCGAAAATCAGATCCGCCAGGTCGAATCAGGCATGGTTCCTGCAAACATCCCGTCCATCTGGCCGCACGAAGGCAAAATCAATAACGAATTTGGTTTCCGCCGTAATCCGTTTGGCGGACGCACCTATGAGTTTCATCCGGGCATGGACATTGACGGCGAACGCGGCGAGACCGTCATGGCTCCTGCCAACGGCACGGTTATCAAAGCCGGCTGGACAGGCGGCTATGGCAATATGCTTGAGATCGACCACGGCAACGGCTTAACCACACGTTACGGCCACCTATCTAAGATCGACGTAGCGGTCGGCGACACGATCACAAAAGGCCAGCTCGTCGCATATATTGGCTCGACCGGACGCTCGACCGGCCCGCATCTTCATTACGAACTCCGTCTCAACGACAAATCGATCAATCCGCGTCACGTGCTGCCGCCCGAGTCACCCGAACTCGGTGCAAAGTAACGCAAGCGTAAAATTTTATTTAGAAAGCGAGTCAATTATTGGCTCGCTTTTTTTGTAAAATCGCATCTAATTGGTAGTATTTAGCTATTCGATATCAACACTTCAAACAAGGGATTCTCGAAATGAAATTAAAAAATAATCGTTTTCTATCGCTCGCGACGCTTGTCGCGATCACAATGTCGTCATTCACATTCGCATTTGCAGCATACGACGAGGGGATGTACACACCGGAGCAGATCGCGAAACTCCCGCTCCTGAAACGCGGCCTCAAGATCAAACCGAGTGAGATCTATAATCCTAAAGGCGGCGGCCTTACCGAAGCGATCCTTCGCTTAAGCATCGGCTGCACAGCTGAATTTATCTCGCCGGATGGCCTGATACTGACCAATCACCACTGCGGTTTTGATGCTCTTGTCACTGCCTCGACGCCCGACAAAGACCTTGTTGAGACGGGTTTTAATGCGGGCAGCCGCGGGGGCGAGATCCGTGCGATGAACGGAAAAGATCCGTACACGGTAACGATGACGCAGCGAATCGAAGACGTGACCGCAAAGATCAAGGCCGGGACCGACGGGCTAACGGGCGAAGCGATGGTGGCCGCAGTCAAGAAAAACTCTGACGATCTGACCGCCGCCGAACAGGCAAATGCACCGAAAGGCTCGACCATTCGCATCCAGGCGATCGACAGCGGCTATTTCTATTACCTCTATCAGACGTCTGAGCTCAAAGACATTCGTGTTGTCTATGCTCCGCCACGCAATATCGGCGTATTTGGCGGGGATCCGGACAATTTTGAATGGACCCGCCACACAGGAGATTTCTCAGTCTTGCGTGCCTACACGGCACCGGACGGCACACCTGCGGAATACTCTGCAAACAACGTCCCGTACAAGGCAAAGAAATTCCTTACGATGAATATCGGCGGGCTCAAGGACAATGATTTTGTGTTTGTGCTCGGATTCCCGGGCGGCACGACGCGTTATCGCGAGAGCCAGTCGATCGAGTTTGCTCGCGACGCCAACTTCCCTTTCCTTTACAAATGGCTGCGTGCCCTCGGCGATACGCTCAAGCTGATCGGGTCGACCGACGAAGCAAAACGCATTGCCCTGCAGGCGGATATTGCTAATTTCGACAACTCGCGCAAGCTTTATGAAGGCGGTGCAAAACGTCTGCGGCTCGCGCAGCTCGTGCAGGCACGGCAGGCTGAGGAAGCAAAGCTTGCAACTTGGATCGCTGCGAATCCTGCGCGACAGGCCAAATACGGCACGGTGCTGCCGGAGCTAAGATCTCTCTCACTTGAGACAAACGCGGCGTCGAAACGCGACGCGATGGTCCGACGTTTCCCTGATCCGAATTCGATGCCTGTGTTGGGACAGGTCGTTGCGGCTGCGACGGCGGTAAAAATGGGACGCAAATTGAGCGGCGATCAAAAGTCGGCGTTGAAAAAGAATATTGAAGCCGCCTTTGCAGAGCGTGAACCGGTTTACGAGTCCGAGATGCTCAAGTTCTTTTTCAAGCAGTTTGACGGACTTCCGGCTGATCAGAGATTTACTGCGGCTGATCAGAAATTCGGCAACAAAACGGGCAAAGCACGCCGCGATGCCGAGGCCGCGTTTGCCGATCAGATCGCGAACGGCGACCTGACGAAGCCTGACAAGATCATTGATCTGTATGACGATTCGTGGGCAAAGATCCAGAAAGATCATCCCTTTATCGCAGGACTCGTTGACGAACGTGCTGCTCTTTCGGCCCGCTCGACTAAATTTGGAGGCAGCATCGACCACCTTCGCACACTGTACATGCAGGCTCTTAACGAGATGCGCGGCACGGCGGTGGTCTATCCTGACGCCAATTTCACGATGCGTTTTACATACGGCAACGTCAAAGGCTATCAGTCACGCGAAGCTGAGATACGGACGCCGTTCACGACAATGAAGGGAATGATCGAAAAAGATACAGGCGAGATACCCTTTGACGCTCCGCGAAAACTCAAAGACCTACAGGCATCGCACGATTTTGGCCGTTACGGCCAGGGCGACAGCGTCGTGCTCAATTTCCTATCTACGACCGACATAATCGGCGGTAACAGTGGCTCGCCGATCATGAACGGAATGGGCGAACAGGTCGGCATCTGTTTCGACGGTAATTACGAGGGGCTCGGCAGCGATTTTTACTTCGACCCGGCCGTCAACCGCACGATCTCGGTCGATATCCGTTACGTCCTGTTTGTCATAGACAAATTTGGCGGTGCCGGTTATCTGCTCAACGAAATGAAGATCGTCGGCGGAAAGAAGTAGGAGAGAAAGGCGACGGGGAGACATATCGGGCGTCGCCGGATATTCTGGTGAGAATCCGCAGTTCACGGATTGAGCGTTACGAAGGCGGGTTCGCTGGGTGGGCCGTAGTCGGCGTTGGATTTGCGGAGTTGGACGCGGGTTTGCGAACTGCTACCTCAAGTCTGAGATCTAAAAGCTCCGGTATGAGTTTTCGAACCTCCGCCTAAAGTTCTCAAACCTCCGTCTAGAGTTCTAAAACCTCCGTCTAGAGTTCTCAAACCTCCGTCTAGAGTTTTCAAACCTCCCTCTATAGTTTTCAAACCTGAGGTATGAGTTCTAAAACTTCAGGTTTTAACTTTAAACCCTCAGGTATGAGTTTTGAAACCTCAGGTTTGAATTCTGAAACCTTATATACCGGAGTCTTCGCCGACTCTGACCTTTCCCACGGTTAGCACTTGAGCTACAAATATGCCGTCGGCGTCGCCGACTTAAGACTTCGTAAATCCCCGCAATTTGCCCTCATCTTCCTTTTTCGTCATACTTTCTATTGCTCTATGACCAATACACCAACACCGAACGCGAGTTATAGTGTTACTCTTCGCGTGAGAATTCATAACATGCCGGGGAAGCTCGGCGAGATCACGACGGCTATCGGGAAGGCGGGCGGCGACATCGAGGGGATCGATATCGTGAGCGTCGGCAAGGATTTTTTGATCCGCGACATCACGGTCAATGCCGCTAGCGAGACGCACGACAAGCAGATCGTCGAGGCGGTCGCGGATATCGACGGCGTCGAGATAGTAAATACCAGCGACCGGACATTTTTGATGCACCTCGGCGGCAAGATCGAGGTTACGTCGAAAATGCCTCTGAAAACGCGTTCGGATCTGTCGATGGCTTACACGCCTGGTGTCGCACGTATTTGCGAAGCGATCCACAAAGACCCGGAAAAGGCGTTTAACCTGACCATTAAAAAGAATACGGTCGCCGTAGTATCCGACGGAACAGCCGTGCTCGGACTTGGCGACATCGGCCCCGCAGCAGCGATGCCTGTGATGGAGGGCAAGTGTCAGCTTTTCAAGGAATTT
>JBKJRA010000242.1:0-8810 GCA_046594975.1 Pyrinomonadaceae bacterium
CGTCGCAGAAAATAATACCCGTGATGTATCGACCACTCCGCTGCTCGGCACGCAGATCAGCACGATGGTCTTTCCGCTGATACCGGCAAACGTTAAATCAGACCTGCCGAATAAGAATGAGATCGAGTTTGTCCACCCGCATAATCTGGGCAATTTTAGCTTTACGGTAACGAAATCGCCCTCCGGATTTATCGTCGCGGTGCGTCCGATGCTGGTCGATTCGAACGGCTCGATTCAAGTGCCGAAACCGCTGCCGGCGAGCCCGCCGGACTACACGACCGAGGTCGAGACAGCGTATTCGAGTGCTCCAATGATTCAGGTGCCGCCATTTGAACCTACGCCGGCACCGCCGACTTCGTATGAATTTGAAAGTTCGTCTGCCGGTTATGACCAGGCGTCCACCGATACATTTGAGACATCGACGCTTTCGGATCTTTTATCCGAAACCCGCGACACCGCCGAAGAGTATGTCCCGTCTGACGACAAAGTAGATGTCGTTTCGGTAAACGACCCCGAATACCAAACCGTGTTTTCCGATTCGGCTCCGGAGCTGCCGCTTCGCCGCCGCGATGATTTTATGCCTTCGGAATTCACCCCGCCTGCCGAACTCCCCGCCGAACAACCGCCTATGCATCAAACCTACGTTCCGCCGCCGCCCGCCGAAACTGCTCCTGCGTATGCTCCGACCCCCGAGCCGCCTGCACCCGCACCGCAGCCTGCATATACCCCGCCGCCGGCTCCGCCCGCTGAGGCAGCTTTTGTTTCTGCCGCCGCTAATCCAAGAGAAGCTGCGAAGATGGACGCTCTGTTCATGAAAATGGCAGAGCTTGGTGCATCCGATCTGCACTTGGCCGTCAGCGTACCGCCGATGATGCGTAAGGACGGCAAGATGAAAATGCTCATCGAAGGCGAACCTGCGATGACGGCTGACGCAATGCGCGAGCTGCTGACATCAATAATGCCTGATCGAAATCAGGAAGAATTTGCAATGCGCAGCGACACCGATTTCGCGTATGAAATACCGGGCCTCGCACGTTTTCGCTGCAACATATTTATGGACCGTAAGGGTATGGGAGCTGTTTTCCGCATCATCCCGTCAAAGATATTGACCGCCGAACAGCTCAATCTGTCGAAAGCGATCATGGATCTCTGCTCGCTCTCCAAAGGTCTTGTGGTTGTGACCGGACCGACGGGTTCGGGCAAATCGACTACGCTGTGCGCGATGGTCGATTCGATCAACAAAGACCGCGAGGACCACATCATCACCATCGAAGACCCTATAGAGTTTGTCCACGACAACCAGAAATGCCTCGTCAATCAGCGCGAGGTCCATAACCACACCGATTCGTTCAAAGACGCCTTGCGTGCCGCTCTTCGCGAAGACCCGGACATCGTCCTCGTCGGCGAAATGCGTGATCTCGAAACGATATCGATCGCTATCGAGACCGCCGAAACGGGCCACTTGGTTTTCGGAACGCTTCATACGACGACCGCCGCTTCGACGGTTGACCGCATTATTGACCAGTTTCCTGCCGACCGCCAACAGCAGATCCGCGTGATGCTTTCCGAATCGCTCAAAGGCGTCATCGCACAAACCTTACTGCCAAAGATCGGCGGAGGCCGCGTTGCCGCCCTCGAGGTCTTGATAGTCACGCCCGCCATCAGCAATCTGATCCGCGAAGGCAAGGTTTTCCAGATTCCGTCCGCAATGCAGACCGGTAAAAATCTGGGCATGGTGATGCTCAACGACGCCCTGTTCGAACACGTCCAAAACGGCAACGTCGAACCCCGCGATGCTTATATGAAAGCTATCGATAAGGTCGGCTTTGAAACGCAGCTGACACGCGGCGGTTTCAAACTCTAACCAACACTTTCTCCCAAAACTTCGGCGCCGGAACCCCACATTCCGGCGCTTTTTTTATTATCTTCTCCGTGCTCTCTGTGTCTCTGTGGTGAGTTCTTTCTTTACAATTTATGTTTCACGATCTACGATTCAGTTGTTATGACCACAGATGAATTTCGCGAGATCGCACTCAGTTTTCCTGACACTGAGGAAAGCTCGCATATGAACCACCCCGATTTCCGTGTCGGCGGCAAAATATTTGCGACGCTTGGGCCGGACGAAGACTGGGGGATGGCAAAGCTCACGCCCGAACAGCAGCAAAGCTATCTGCGAATGGAGCCTTCATTCAAACCCGCGTCCGGCAAATGGGGCGAAGGTGGTGCGACGATCATTACGCTCGCCGATGCCGACGTAAACTCGGTCTGCCAAGCCCTAAAAGCCGCCTGGCAAAATATTTTATCGAATAAGAAATGAAAGTTTTCGCTTACTGCCATTCTGTGGTATATCTATTAATAATCAAGCCCATAATCTTTCTTACAATTTAACACCCGGACAAAATGGTCCGAACGGAGAATACTAATGATAAAGACCTCACCCGTATTACGAACCCTGATAGTTTTTTGTCTGATGATGCTCGTTATGGCCGGCGGCACTCCCGGACAGTCGAAAACCGCTCATTCAAATCAAAAGCCTGTAAAAAAAGTAATTCTTACCAAAGCTCGAATAACAAAAGACAAAGAGGCCGCCCAGCAGAAAGCACGGGCTGTAATGCCGAAAGCAGAAGAGGATGAATTTGAGGGCAATCAGGAGGCGCGTGACGAGTGGTTTATCCAACAACGAAGATACCCGTTCGACAAGATCCCGAATGACGCTCGTGCTGCGGCGTGGGCATCGCGTCCTGCAACTGACCAAGCGTTGTTGATTCCAAATGCTCCGGGTTGGGTGTCAATTGGCCCGAAGCCTACTACATCGGCATTTCCTGCCAACTGGGGCGTCACAAGCGGACGTGTCAACTCTATAGCAGTTTCGCCAACCAATGCGAATATTGTTTTGATCGGAGCCGCGGTCGGCGGAGTGTGGCGTTCGACGGACGGCGGCACTACGTTTTTGCCTGTTACCGATAATCAAGTCGATATGGCGGTTGGCTCAATAGCATTTGCCGCCAATGGAACGACCGTATATGCCGGAATGGGCGATCCGAAAAGTAGCTATCTCGGCACCGGCGTTCTCAAATCGACGGATGCCGGAGCAACTTGGGTCCGCATCAGCAACGCGACGCTGCCAACGCCCGGCACTACGGCAAAGATCGTCGTGGATCCAACAAATGCAAACAATGTGTATGTGGCTCAATACACGCTCTTGCAGAGTCCGACTATCTTTGCGAGCGGCTTTTACCGTTCGACGGACGGCGGAGTGAATTGGACAAATACCCTGCAGGGCACGGCCCGTGATCTGTCGATCGATCCTACAGTTCCGACCACACTATATTTATCAATGGGTTTTGCCGTCGGCCAACCGGGCAACGCGGGGGGTGTTTTTAAGTCGGTCAATTCCGGTGCAACGTGGACCAGTATTTATACCCCGCCCGGAACGACGGCTAACGAGATCAAGTTCGCCGTCGCTCCGTCAAACAACCAAGTAATGTATGTATTTGTCTCTGATAGCCCGCGAGCTCGGCTCGAATCATCGACCAACGGCGGTGCTTCCTGGACCAATTTAGGGTCCGCGTCGTTCGACCAGAATCAATTCGGCTATAACACGTATCTGGCAGTAAGTCCGACCACTCCAAGTACAGTCTTTCTGGGAAGCCGGGATGTTTGGAAAAGTACTAACTCCGGTGTAACTTTCATCGACATCGTCGGCAATTTTTCAAATCCTACTGTCAATACATATACGCCCAGCTCTTCGAACGCTCATCCTGACCAGCATTCGATCTATATATCGCCGGCAAACCCGAACAATGTATTGATAGGGAATGACGGCGGCGTCTGGCGATCTACCGACGGCGGAACTACGTTTAACTCGCTTAATAATTCATTGACCCTGTCGATGTTCGTCGGATTGTCCGTCCACCCGACGAACCTACTCACCCTGTACGGCGGAACGCAGGATAACGGAACGCAGCGAAGAAATGGCGCCAGCACTTGGCAGGAATTTTTTTCCGGTGACGGCGGACAGGCTGTCATCGACGCGGTTGACCCAACCATTGTTTTTCCGTCATACGTCAATGGTTACATTGTTCGATATCTAAACAATGGCGGAACATACAACGGAACCGTCGGCTGCGAGTCGTTTGCTACATGTGCGACGTTCAATAACGACCGCATCGCGTTCTATCCGCCGATAGTTGGTAATGGGGTCAACACTACGCTGTACGTAGGGTCTTACCGGCTCTACACCAGCACGGATCGCGGTGCCACGTGGGTGACACCCGCTGGTGCGACCGATATGACCAACGGCGGCAGGCTGTCGGCAATTGCGGTGGCTCCATCCAATTTGAATACTATCTACACCGGCTCAAGCGATGGACGCGTGATGGTCAGTACCGATGGTGGAGTGACGCCGGTCAATGCCCAAGCAGGCATTCCGAACCGTTTCGTCAAAAGCATCACGATCAGCAAGACCAATCCTGCGTTAGCTTATTTAACGGTCTCTGGATACGGAACTGGCCACGTCTTTAAGACGACCAACACGGGCGGCGCGTGGACGGATATCAGTAGCAATCTGCCAAATATTCCTGCCAATACGTTGCTCATTGATCCGGTCGTGCCAACGACGCTTTATGTAGGAACGGATGTCGGCATTTTCCGCTCCACGGATGACGGCGTAACTTGGGCAACTTTCAATTCCGGTATGCCACCCGTCGTTGTCAGCCAGCTCGTAGCTCAGGCGTCCGGAACGATGTTCGCGGCAACTTATGGTCGGGGGATCTACCAGTTTGCCCCGATACTCGCGGCGACGGTTCGCATTTCGGGCCGGGTTATGACAAGGCTAGGCCGAGGAGTAGGTAGTGCCGCCGTCACTCTGACGGACAGCCAAGGCGTGACTCGGCGTGTTAACACGAGTGCTCGAGGTTATTACGGGCTTGATGACGTCGAGACCGGCCAAACATATGTTATGGCGGTGACGTCGAGAAGATTTCAGTTCGAGCCGCGCGTTATAAGCATTACGGATAACCTTGCAAACTTTGATTTTATCGAGTCGACGGCAAAGATTGAACGATCTCCTGCCAAGGGAGTGCTAATCGTGAGGAAAGATTCCGGGCTCTCAGATATGAGACCTATTAAATAGTCCTTTTTTCACTTTTACCGGAGCTTGCTTTTAGGTACTTCAACCCGTTAGGCTGCCTGATGTCCAACTCGTCAGGCAGCTTTTTATATTCAACGTAAATAGCGAAACACGTAAACTACGTTTCATTTAGATACAGTCACGTGATTGACCGTGAGGGTTGAGCCGATGGAGCGTAACAATTCGGATATGGGCTTACAATGTAATTTTTTGTCAATGAATTAGGATAAAAGCCGTGACCACAACCGACCGCTGTGGTAAAATATGCGATTAAACTAGCGAGAAGTTAGCCATTATTATGCAAGAAATAACTGTGTCCGAATTAAAAGCTCAGATGGATGCCGGTGATGATATCCAGTTGATTGATGTCCGTCAACCGGACGAATATGTATTTGCCAAGATCGAGGGCGCCAACCTCATCCCGCTCGGCGAAATAATTAACCGAATGGGCGAGATCGACCCGACACGCGACACTGTCATCCATTGTAAAATGGGCGGTCGCAGCGCCCGGGCCATCGAGTTTATGGAACACGCGGGATTTACCGGCAGCCTAAAAAATCTCGTCGGCGGCATCACCGCCTGGTCAAACGAGATCGACCCGACCGTGCCGAAATATTAGTCTTCAAACAACTCGATTCCTTCCGCTAGCCGCATGATCTGCATTCCTTCAGTGGCATTTGTGCGGCAGGCGATGACGGCTTTTTCTTTTTCGCCGTTTTGGATCCAAACCTGACAATTGAGGCATTCGCCATTCCAGCAGAAATCGCCGTAAGAAATATTTTCCATTGCTAGAAACTGAAAACACCTGAGAAGCGAATTATTTTCTGGAACCATGTATTTAGTTCCAAGTATTTCGATCTCGATAAGTTTTTCGTATGGCTCGAAGATGTCAGGCAATTCCATATTAAATCAACGCGCGTGTTGCGGCTTTGCTAGATTATCTTATCGAAAAGGTGTAATTTTGAACAATGGCATTAATACTGTACACAAAAGCAGACTGTCCGTATTGTCACCGGGCACGCGATCATTATCACAAGCAAGGCATTGATTTTATCGAGTACGATGCCCAAAATGATAAAGTCAGGCAGCGTGAAATGCTCGAGTATTCGGGCGGCGATCTGACAGTGCCGTGTATTGTCGAAAATGGTGCTTATATAGGTTCGGGATGGGGCGATCCGCCCCGTGGCTGAACGATCGTACCTTATTGACCGGCAGTTTGCCGATCACAACATTTACGGAATGCGGATTGCGGAAATCCGAAAGTAAGATATAGTTATTGTTTCGCGGATTTTTGCGTGTTCGGGGTGCGACTCCGCATTCCGCATTCTAAATTCCGCACTTTTTATGATTGGTTCGCAAATTAACCAATACAAGATCCTCGAAAAGATCGGCTCCGGCGGCCAGGGCACGGTCTATAAGGCTCTGGACACTAAGCTCAACCGCACTGCGGTCATCAAGGTTCTACCTCCCGAACTCACGCAAAAGACATCAAATTTCAAACGCTTCGAACGCGAGGCACAGCTTTGTTCGCAGCTCGACCACCCGAATATCTGCACTATCTACGATTTTAATAACGCCGACGGCATCTTTTACATCGCGATGCAATACGTCGAGGGTAAAAATGTACGACAGCTCGTTGCCGGACGGCCACAAGAGCTGAAAAGTGCAATTTCGATCGCTATTCAGGTCGCCGATGCCCTCGCCTACGCCCATTCGAAAAATATTATTCATCGAGACATCAAGGCCGGCAACGTCATGGTCAACGATTCGGGCCAGGCAAAGATACTTGATTTTGGACTCGCAAAACTGCTCGAAGACGAACATGCCGATCAAAATCAAGGCGTCGACCGCCACGAAATAACAGAGCTTGGCATTCCCTATGGCACAGCAACTTACGCTGCACCTGAGCAGGCAAAAGGTGAGCGTGCAGATGCCCGATCGGACATCTTCTCGACCGGCGTGCTGATTTATGAAATGCTGACCGGTATTTGGGCGTTTCAGGGCAAGACTGTTATCGACGTGCGTCATCAGGTGCTTTACGGAACACCTAAACCGCTCGCCGAAATGCGAAAAGAACCGCTCCCGCCGCAGCTACAGCAGATCATCGACAAAGCCCTTGCCAAAGACCCTAAGGACCGTTATCAAAAGATCGCCCAGATGCGTGACGAGCTGCGCGGTGTGCTGCAGATGATTGCGGGTGCACAAGTAATGTCGAGCGATACATTTGCCCCCGGTCACGCCGACGGCAGTACCGTAAAACGTGTGCTCAATTGGTTTACGGGTAAATCGACGCCTGAGGCATCGTCCTCGTCACAGTCTTTCCCGTCGCAAATATCGGCTTCAAGCTCGCCCTCATTCGCACCTGACATTTCGATGACCGCAACGGGAACAGAAAAAAAGAGCGTTGCTATATTGCCGTTTAAAAATCTGGGCGGAGATACTGAATCAAGCTTTTACGAATTTGCCCTTGCTGACGCAGTTATTACGGAGCTTGCACAGATCCGCTCTATCATTGTCCGTCCAAGTTCTGTAATCGCAAAGTATCACGGTAAAGAGGTCGATCCGCGTGAAGCAGGCAAGGAACTGCGGGTTCATGCGGTGCTGTCAGCGGGATTTTTGCGTGCGGGTGATAAATTACGTGTTACAGCTCAATTACTTGATGTGCAGTCCGGCGACATTCTCTGGAGCGACCGCATCGATGCGGAGGGTAGCGATATTCTGACCCTACAGGACGAAATTTCGCAGCGGATACTCGAAGGCCTAAGGCTAGAACTCACAGATCTCGAAGCCGAAAAACTTGGGCGTCGTGCGACTGACAATGCCGACGCTTGGGAAGAATATCTTCGTGGACGCGACAATTTCGGGCGGTTTATTTTCCGCACTATGGATGCCGAAGACTGCGACGCGGCGATGGTGAATTTTAAGCGAGCCATCGAACTAGATACTCATTTTGCCCTGGCTTATAGCGGATTGGGAGCGTGCTACGCTAACCGTGTTTTCAAAGGTTTGGGCGAGCCCGAAGATTACACCTACGCCGAGGCAGCATTTAGCAAAGCTTTTTTCTACGATCAAAACGTCGTCGAGGCTCGCGTCCTGATGGTTATGGTCTACTTAGCACGCGGCGAGAAAAAGAAGGCCCGCAGTGAGATCGAGCTCCTGCAAAAGCAGTTTCCAAACGATGCCGCACTTTATTTTGTAAAAGGCGTAATGCATCGGCTCGACGGTCAATACGACGAATCGCTCAAGGCGTTTGAAAAACTTTCCCGTCTCGATCCTGCCGCTCGTGCTGTCGCTGCATACAACCGTGCCCGCATCTTTATCTATCGACGCGAATTTGACATGGCTCTGGCCGAACTGGACAAAGGCGTAAAGGCCGAACCCAACCACCCGATGCTCAAGATATTTCGTTCGGGAGTATTTTATTATCAGGGCAAACATGACGAGGCAATCAACTTAATAGCGTCTGTTCTGAAAGAGAATCCGCGTATGGACGGGGTTCGCCCCCTATACGCCGAATATCTCGCCGGTGCCGGACGTAAGGATGAGGCTCTCGAACTACTTACCGACGACGTGCTAGCTCTTGCCCGTACTGATCACGACTCCGCCTATTGGGTCGCTTCGACCTACGCCCTCACGGACGACCAGGATCTCGCCTTCAAATGGCTCGCCAAATCCGTCC
>JBKJRA010000325.1:0-2797 GCA_046594975.1 Pyrinomonadaceae bacterium
GGTGGATTTAATAGCTCACTTTCCTCGGGCACCGTAACCCTAGGAACACCTCTAGCGGCGGGTGCAAGCATCAATGTGAGATTTCTGTTCGGAATTCAAAACACGGGTACAGCCAAATTTGCGATCAATGTTGAGGCCTTGCCTACGAATGCGGTGGGTTCGACTTCGATCGGTCATGCATATAAAGGTTCAACCGACGGACCTACCGCCGCCAATGTTTCGGTTTCCGGCCGCGTGTTGAACCCGCAGGGCAGAGGCCTGACAAATGCTCGGGTCACTATCACCGATCCGAACGGTGTTTCGCGTTCGGTCGTTTCGGGACGTATGGGAACATTCCTGTTCTCCAATGTCGAATCGGGACAGGATTATATGATCAGTATAGGTTCACGTCGTTACAGTTACTCACCTAGATTGGTATCTGTGAACGACAATGTATCTGATCTCGCGTTTTATCCGGAACAATGAACGTTAGACAATGACCGATAATATTAAAGGCCCTGCATAACAGCGGGGCCTTTTTTTAGACCGTAACTTTTTGTGGTATCCTTTTCTTGCACAAACAGACCTAATACATTCAGCAACATTATTTTTACGTCAAACGCGTCGGGTGTTTTAACCTCTAACCGCGGAGTCAGTATAAAAACGTTAGGAGTGGACAATTGAATATGAAAATGACCATCAGAACATTACCCATTGCCTTGTTCATCGCGGGACTCGGCATCACCGCCGCATTTGCGCAGATCCCCAAAAAGGCTGCTAATTATTCGATCCCTACCATTCAGGTTAATGCTTTTGACGAAGCGGCAGGAGAATTGTCTGATGCAATTCCTGACAAGGGTGAACCAAAAATCTTCTTCAACGAACTCAGTACGTCACTTTTCGTATGGGTTGTGATCCAGGGTGAACCGGGGTCCTTCGAGGCGGGCCGAATGGCAAACATTGTCGTAATGGAAGGTAAAAAAGTAAAAATGACCCGTAACGTCCAGATCGGCCTCATCGGTGATAAGGGACTTTATTTCATTCCGGTCTATGTTTACGGCTCCTTATGCCGCCAGGTTACGATCACGGCTAAGATCACGGGCCAAAAGACCCGCTCTTTGAAATCGGTCAAGATACCATTCCAGTGCGGCGAGTAAAATATTTTTGCCACGAATAACTTTGAAAATTGCAGATCAGAAGAATTTCTGATTGGTGAGATTCGTGGCTAAATTTTCTTAATGAATTGTATTACCGGCGATCAGGTCGATGGCGTGTTGCAGCACCGGCCTGATGATCTCAAAACATTCTGCAACCCCTCTTGGCGAGCCGGGCAGGTTGATAATAAGCTTATTTTCGCGAATGCCGCAGATCCCTCGCGACAGCATCGCCATTGGATGTTTGGAAGATGTCTCGCGTCGCATCGCTTCGGCCATTCCGGGAGCCTCGCGTTCGATCACACCCTGTGTCGCCTCAGGCGTATTATCCCTCGGCCCAAAGCCAGTACCGCCTGTCGTGACGATCAGGTTAATTTCTGGGTTTTCAGCCAGCACGCAAAGCGTGTTGCGAAGATGCTCGAGATCATCCGAAACGATCAACCGCTCGACGATCTCTGCACCGACCGAAATAAGCAGTTCGGCAAGCTTATAGCCCGACACGTCGTCCGTGATTACCCGCGAATCGCTGACTGTAACAATTGCAGCTTTAATGATCGTGTTAGCCATATTATCCAGAAGAAATTTAACGCAAAGTCGCTAAGGGGCAAAGACGCAAAGTTATTTTTCGTAAAAGCCGTAAGACCGATTTACTTGCATCTACTTGTGTCGTGAGTTGAAATCTGCTTAAGCTGCCGTCGCCTCAATCGCTGCCAGTCTATTTTGTCTCCGGCCATAGATCACACTCATCAGTACGCCTGCGACGACGAGCAGCATCCCCAGTAGCGATGTTATGCCTTGTGCCTCGCCAAACACAAACCAGCCGACGGTCAATGCGTAAATAAGGCCCGTGTAGTTGATGATCGCAACGCCCGCGATGCGCTCGCGTTGGAGAGCGTGCGTCAGAAACATCTGACCGATCTGCGAGAAAACACCGATCAGAAACAGATACAGCCAATCCCAACCGTGCGGCATTTCCCATTGGAAAAACAGCGATCCAAATCCTATTACCGCTCCGACGAGCTGAAAATGCAGCACGACCGTCAGCGGATGCTCCTTGCCGCGAAGACTTCGGACAAAGTTATATGCCATTCCGGAGCAAAACGCCGAAATAACGCCAAGTGCGAGATAAAACGGGGATATGCGGTCGTCAAACCGCTCGATCACCAACACGCCGCTAAATGCGATAGCGTAAAACAGCCACTGTACGGGCAGAACATTTTCCTTGAGAATAAATATCGCGATCGTCGCAGTGAATATCGGCGAGACGTATTGGATAGTCTGCGCAGAAGCGAGCGGCATGTTTTGAAGGGTCAGAAAGAAACAGAACAGAGCCGTTGTGCCAAACATTCCGCGTAACAGCAGCATCAGGTGATTAGACCCAATAAGGCTTGCATTCGCACGCCGCAGCCCGATCACGCAAAAAACGGTCGCGACGATACAGCGAAAGAAAACCGTCTCCATCGCAGGTATGTGGGCTACCTGCTTGACGAAAACATTCGCCATAAAAAAAGCGAACGTCGATAAAAACATCGAACGGACGCCGGGTGTCAGGAATTTTGAACTCTCTTCCAAACTAAGAGGTTAATTTTTTTGAACCGCCACTGCAACCACAGTCGTCGCTACAACCCGATTTTGTCGAGAATGCCTTTCGTTTACGTAGTACA
>JBKJRA010000349.1:0-3414 GCA_046594975.1 Pyrinomonadaceae bacterium
ACGGGTGCCCGAAAGCGAATAGTTACACTAGCGGAAACGAGTTGAAAGTTCAAGGTACAAAATTGAAATCTCAGACCGTTCATTTTGCGTAATAACCCTGCCGCGTGCGTGAGATAAGGTCGGGATCCTTAACATCGATGCGGATAGCACGCCACTTGCCGTCGTGTTTGTCGTTGGCGGGTTGGTATTCGATGGTGTAAAGCGTTCGCAGATCGGCAGCGACCTGAGCGTAGAGACGACCCATTTCTTCTAGGCGGTTTATCGAATTAAGCTGGCCGCCCGTGCGGTCGGCGATTATCTGCAACCGTGTGCGTGCCGCTTTGAACATCGCGATCTGTCGCGGCGTCGGGTCTGCAAGTTTGGCTGGGTCACCAGTCGGCAATGCAAGCGGATAGATCGTTACCCCTTGTGCGTCGGAGCGATTTAGAACTCGATTGAGAGCATCGCTGGTCTCGGGCTTAATGGCGGTCGGGATCTGTTCGTCTTTCAGCGATTCGAGTGCATTGCGATCTTTATCTCTGGCCTCGCTGTCAACTCCATCGGTCAGCACGATGATCGCTTTTCGGCGAGTCTTTTCTTTGGCGAGTTTGTCGAGTGAGAAATTGAGTGCGTCGTAAAGATGTGTCTTGCCACGTCCATTTGCGACGGCTATCGAATTAACAACAGCTCCTCGATCAGTAGTGAAATCGTTACGCAGATTGATCTTGTCGTAAAACTCAACGACGGCAATGCGGTCGGCCGGCGAAAGAGCGTCGATAAATCTAATAGCCGATTGTCTGATAACCTGACGAAAACTGAGCGTTGAGCCGCTCATATCTAGCATTATTACTATGCTAAAAGGGGCTGAACTCGGCTCAAATTTAGTAATTTGCTGCTTTACACCATCCTCGAAGATCTCAAAATTAGCCTTGTCGAGGCTTATGATCGGATGCCCGCGTTGGTCAACTACGCCGACATTCAAACGAACGATCGACGAATCAACACGGATCGTGTCGTCGTCTTGAGCAGAGACCCCTAGAAAACCGATCAATAATAATGTTAGGAGAATTAGTGCATTGGACAGGCTCATAAATCAAATATTATCAATTTGACGCAAATTGGCGAAGCACGGTTGTATCTGTCATGTTTCTTGTGTTTTTTTAACAGAAAATGATTTATAGTTTATAATCATTTCGATAATTAAAATATAAAACATCTACCGGGTGCAAAGGTGTTTTTTGCAGGGCGGCAAGAATAAATAGGCAAGAATAAATATAGGTAGTGTTAATGCTATTTCGTCCAAAGTTTTGTGCAAATTGCGGTGAGAAGATCGAACGTGTCGATTGGGGAATATTCACAAGTCGACGTTTTTGCCCTATTTGCGAGACAGAATTTAAGGGTCAGGACCTGATCCCGCGTGCGATAGTGGTTGGGAGTTTATTTGTTGCTGTCTTGGGTGCAGGAAGTTATTTGAAAAGTGGACCGGCTCCTGTAGCCCCGCTTGTCACAAAACAGAACATCAAACCAACAAATCAGCCAACGGTTGTGAATCCAATTTCATCTCAACCGCCGAACACTAGCCAGTTGCCTCAAGCCGCTGATGTGCAGAGTGCGATGACGTTGCCGCGAACGCTGGTTTCGCAGCCGCCGATAACTCAACAGCAGACTCAAAAGCCTGTAGCTGAAGAGTCGAGTTATTATTGTGGGGCGGAGACAAAAAAGGGTACGCCATGCACACGGCGGGTCAAGGGAAACACCCGCTGTTTCCAGCACAAAGGAATGCCGGCAATTTTGCCGGCTGATAAACTAAAGATAGGATAAAAATTTAAGTATTTTGGGGACTTAATGAAACAAATTGCACCTAATTCAATGATCCAGAACCGCTACCTCGTCGTTCAGATGATCGGTAAAGGCGGTATGGGCGAGGTTTATCTTGCGGTCGATCAGCGTCTGGGAAGTGCTGTCGCGCTAAAACGGACTTTCTTTAACGAGAATGCCGAGCTTGGCAGCGCATTTGAGCGTGAGGCAAAAATTCTTGGGCGTCTTCGTCATCCCGTTCTGCCAAAGGTCATCGATCATTTTATCGAGGGCGGCGAGCAATATCTCGTAATGGAGCATATCTCAGGCGACGACCTCGGAAAGAGACTCGAAAACGCCGGAAAGTCCTTTCCGCTAAGCTGGGTAATGTTTTGGGCAGATCAGATGCTTGATGCGTTGAATTACCTGCACTCGCACGAGCCGCCGATCATTCACCGCGACATCAAGCCCGAAAATCTGAAATTAACTGAGGACAACCACATTGTGCTGCTCGATTTCGGGCTGTCAAAAGATTTTGATTCGGAATCGAAGAAAGCATCGCTTGGCACAGGCAGCGTGGTTGGCTATTCGCCGTATTACGCTTCGATGGAACAGGTGCGAGGAACGGGAACAGATGCCCGCAGCGATATCTATTCACTCTCGGCAACGCTTTATCAATTGCTTGCTAATTACGTTCCTGTAGATTCGTTGACGCGTGCAGATGCGATGCTGGGTGGCCTTGTGGATCCGATCGTTCCTTTAACGTCTAATCCTGAGGTTTCTCAGGCTGTGTCAGACGTGATCTTAAAGGGAATTGCCGTTAGAAAAGAAGACAGATTTGAGACGGCAAGCGAGATGCAGAAAGCTCTTCGCCGTGCTTTTAATAAAGTTACTGAAGCTGAAGCTGCATCACCTCGCGAAGCTAAAACGGCGATGATGGAAGTGCCGCCTGAGATATCAGGTGTCGCTACACCTGTCGAGGCCGACCTGCCTTTTGGCGGTGATACGATCCAGTTTGATCCCGCAAAGACCGATCCTGTGATCATGCAGGCGGATATTAAGACGCAGATATTTACGGAAAATACAACGGAAGAACCGGAGCAGGAAACGATCGCACATATTGAGGATGTGGTCGAATCTGCACCGCCGCCGGTTGCAATAGCCGTCGCTGCGGCTTCCGGTGCTCCGCCTCCGACGCCGATGGAAACACACTCTCAGCCTCAGCCTCTGGCTTCTCAGCCTAAGAAAAAAGGTAAGAGCGGCATGATTCTTGGAGTTCTTATTGGATTGCTAGTGCTTGGCGGAATAGCGGCAGGCGGCGGTTGGTACGCTTATAACATTTACTATCTGCCTTCGCAAACGACGGCCTTGCCGACGCCGACACCGGAGCCAAAGGTTTCACCGACGTCGCAACCGGCGACTGAAGTTGCCATCGACTCGAATCAAAACAGTAACTCAAATTCGATGGTCTCGCAGACAGATAATTCTAATACGAACAGTTCAAACAAAGTGGCAGTTACAACACCAACTGACATGAAACCGGTGCCGCCGCCAACGACGGTTGGAAAGAATCCGCCACCAACAACAACGAAACCGCCGGTTACAAAGGCTACGCCAAAGATAAAAGGAAAAGACGAC
>JBKJRA010000359.1:0-4314 GCA_046594975.1 Pyrinomonadaceae bacterium
AATAGATCAACAGCAGTGTGCTAGAACCGAGCCAGATAACCCACGTCCAAATGCTAATTCCCCAAGCGCATTTTTGCATCCACAAATGTTGTATCTGCGGGTAATAAGCGATGATCACAAGTGCCGTTCCCGCCCAACCTATGATTTCCATTTGTCGACGTTGTCAGGCCGTAATGTTTGCAGTGGCGGCGGCGGTGTAGCCGGCCGTTACCTCGTTCTTATGAGCTGCGAAGGCGGCGAGGACTTCGCCCTTTTCGGCCTCAGGCACTTTTACGAAATCAAGAGTGCGCCCAAGCTCAGCTGCAACCTCGTCGAATTCGGCCGGTGAAATCCTAAACCCGCGATGAGCCTCCTCGAGGCCGACGTCCGTCTTTCCGGGCTTTGTACCCGCGTATTCAAAGTTCCCACCCGCAACCTTGCAAACCCACAGGGTTCGCATGAACTTGAGGCCCGGCAGCCGACCGAGGTTGTTCGTGTGCCACTCCCTGAGTGCCGGGTTCTCAGAAGTCTTGCCAACGATCGGGTTTTCTACCACCGCGTCGCTAAAATGGTCGATCACCGCCGCAATAGCGAAGACGCCGCCAAGTCGCTCATATAACGTTTTTTCTGTAATCATTATTAACCTCCAAAGATTTGCTGTGAGATTAGATCATTGGGCATCAGGTGTCCGTGCTCTAACACACATTTGGCATTTTCATGCTATTGAACTTTTTAGCACTCCATCTAGTTTGAGAATTCTTTACTAAGCCGTCCGAGAGCCAAGGCACCGAGTGCAAGGCCGAGATCACGCAATGCAACATCAAAATATCCGGGTATCATCAACAAGTTGATAATGATAAGGGCGAGCCACGCGGAAACGATATAGGCGAATATCTTCGGCTTTAAAAACACGCCGATACCGGCAATAATTTCGATGACGCCCGCCACCAACATAAATTCATGCCCGTGCCCGGCTAGCATCTTGTTCACAAACGCGGGCAAATATTGGTCCCAGTTAACAAGCAAATGAGTAAACTTATCCGCGCCCGCAATTATGGGGGCCACCGTAAAACCAAACCGCAGGATCTGAAAGGCCTGATAGCTTGGGTTTGACGTGTCGGTATTGTTTTTTAATATAGTATCCATACTTTTCTCCTAACTTCTTTTTTGATTTCAGCCCATAAACTTCTGCTGTGATTGATAGATTATTATTATAAAAGTAATAAGTCAAGATAGTATTGGACTTATTTGAATTATCACTGAATGTAATGTAATGTTTTAAGTGAGGAAGTTATATGGTAACTACAAAGGTCGGTGAACGATTCTTCGAAAGCACACGCGGCAGAATAGTCACACTGATGCGCAACTCCAGGCGGACCGTAAACGATCTAGCCGACGAATTGGGTCTGTCGGATAACGCGATTCGTGCTCACCTGTCGACACTCGAACGCGACGGTCTGGTAAGGCCCGGCGGCACAATAAAGGGTTTTCGCAAGCCACATTCGGTGTTTCAATTGACCGATGAGGCTCGGCATATTTTCCCTAAATCATACGATTCACTTTTTAACCGGCTTCTTGACGTTCTAAAACAGCAAATGCCCCAGGAGTCGCTGACCGCGATATTTCAGGAGGTCGGAGCGATTGTTGCCGGAGCGCGGCCAAAGTTCGATACGACAACGATTGATGAGCGGGTTGATGAGGCACTTAGTTCGCTGGCAGGACTCGGCGGAGCGGCGATTGCCGTGAAGGAAGACGGTCACATCCTTATAAAGAGCGAGAGTTGCCCTTTTGCGGATGCCGTCGCGGAGCATCCGGAGGTGTGCAAGATCCCCGAATCGATGATCGGCGAAATCGTCGGCCAGCCGGTCACTGAGACATGTGACCGCACAGCCACGCCCAAGTGTCGCTTTGTAATAAATACCGGATAAAATTAGGTCATGAAAAAGATAATGCCGTTGGAGCGAGTGAGACCAAATCAATATCCGATCGAGAGGTCGGGTTAATGCACTCTTACTGGCGGGCAGAGAATTATCTTTTAGTAAGCGCAGATATATTTATAGGACAATCCACTGCTTCGTGACCGCTGACGCTTGCGCACGTCAAACCGCGCCTGTTCGGTCATGGGGAACCACGCCGGGCCTAAATTTTTTACCCACATCCTAATCGCTTGATAAAGCTGCACGATTTGAACACTATCTTCCTTGCCGGTCCCGGCCATGGAGGTCCAGAGGAGTAGTCGTAAATATTTATCTCGAAGGCACCTAAAGCGACTTTTCAAACAATTTTCATTTCCCGGCGGAATCCAGAGCCACGCTACCCCGGAGACGCACCGTTCGATCAACGAAGGCGGAGAGCTTTAATATTCACTCATGCCCACATATGGCTGCCGCCGGAAAGACTCACAAAATAAGATGGTTTACACCTGATCTGCCTCTAGACACCCGCCAGCGCATTTCGTTCAAGATCTACTGCCGCCGGAAAAAGTACATTGTTCTCCAGGTGAATATGCCGATGTAGATCTTTTTCAAGGTCTTCCAGCCCGGCGTACAATGCTGTAAAACTCGGGCAGGCTCCTTCCGGCAATGTGTAGTTGTTTGAAGTCTCACGCATTTGACGCAAACGGACACCGTCCGCCTCGTGATCCACCATCATCATTCTTATCGGATTCTCCACGGTCCCAAAATGCGGCGGAGCTGCAGTACGGTTTCCCGAACTTAGCGAATCGAGCGACTGGATATATGGGAAGAGCACCATTTCCTCTTTCCGCATATGCGGGGTCATGCTGTCGGTAAGAGCCAGAAAAACCGTTTGTAGTTCATACAGATCAGGGTGTTGCGGGCCGTGCTTTGAGCAGACTTTCTCCATCAAAGGTGTAAGCCGTTCGATCTCGGCGGCAGCATAAACGTGGTGCTTGGCAACGATATGGTCGATCAGTTCCGATGCCGATCGTTTCTCCACATCGTCCGCGCCCGCACGAGCGGAATGATCAGAGATCGCCGATTCGATCCTGGCGGAAACGACTGTCGGGTCGAGGCCCGCTTCCTCACATGCCTGTTCTAAACTCTTCTTGCCTCCGCAACAATAATCGATCTTGAATTCTTCAAAAACGCGGGTGGTTTCAGGTGCTTCGAGAGCGATGTCGCGAATGGTTTTAGTTGCTGTCGTATTCATATATGATAAAGCCTCCTAATTTGATAATTCAAAGTGTAGTTTACCGGCGATTCAGATTTGGTGACTTTTGTCACGAGATGAAAGAATTCTAAAGGATATTATTTAATCGACATGAAATTACGGATTCGAGGCAATTCAATTCGACTCCGCCTAACAAAGAGCGAGGTCAACCAGTTAGGCAGCATCGGGAAAGTCGATGAGGTTGTCAATTTCGGTCCTGCGAACCCGACTTTTGGCTATCAACTCCGCACGTCAACAATGATGGAAACGGCAGGAGCGAAATTTGAGAACAATATGCTTTGCATTGAGGTGCCGAAAAGCGAAGCCGACACGTGGATAAACTCGGATCTTGTCGGTATTGAATCCGTGCAGCATGTCGGCGGTGGCAAGTCGCTGCGGATATTGGTAGAAAAGGATTATGCTTGTCTATCGCCGCGTACAAATGAAGACGAATCGGACGTGTTTCCAAATCCATTTGTAACGGGAAATTGTTGATAGAGGAAATGCGAATAATTTGTGACGAAACAAAGTTGCACTAAAACTTAAATTATAAAAAGAATGGCGGCTCGGAAGAGTCAGTTAGTTAAATACGTCAGAGAACAAGAGTAAGTATGTCAACCCCGTTTTCAAATGGTTTCGCAGCAAGCGTGAATTATAGTAGGCCGACATATTTAGGAATTATCGCGTCCGCAATTCTTACTGTACTCGTTATTATTGGTTCGCAAAACCTGGAGCATTTCGACCCGGCTCTTTTTGGCTATACGATCGCGAGTATTGTCGCCCTGGGTGCGATCGTCTTTCGATACGCCGTTTGGCTTCAGCGTCCGGCAACGCGAGCTTATTGGCTGCGCGGATGGAAGCTATTCCGAGATAGAAAAAAGCTGTTTAGCAACACGACAAACGCGGCGGAAACCATCGGCAAAAATCTTATCGCTCAGCACTTTATCTTCAAACGTGGATTTTGGCGTTGGCTGACTCACTTTCTGATGATGTGGGGCTGCATCATTGCGGCCGCGATCACATTTCCGCTCTCATTTGGATGGGGCCATTTCAAACTCGAGGGCGACCTTGGTTATCGTGCGTATCTTTTTGGATTTCAGCTACAGGTAATGGACGGCCGTAGCCTGATCGCTTGGGTCACGTTTCACGGCCTTGATTTCGCGG
>JBKJRA010000097.1:0-3616 GCA_046594975.1 Pyrinomonadaceae bacterium
TAAAGCTGCGGAAAATAATCAGCGTTCAAAAACCGGCAATGCCGGGATGCGGTTTCGTTTCCAGTATCCATTTGATAAAGTGATATTGTAATACGGTGGTGTAACCATTGAATTTAATTAAGGTTGTCTAAAAATGCAAGTTCTGTTGGCAAATGAATACGGGTTTTGTTTCGGGGTCGAGCGTGCCGTCGAGATGGTAGAGGAAGCTGTAAATGCCGGCGACACCGTCCGTGCACTGGGCCCACTCATCCATAACGAGCAGGAAATGCAGCGTCTCGCCCACGAAGGCGTGACCACCATCAGCGACCCGATCCAGATCGGACGCCTCGAAACTGCGGTCATTCGGGCCCACGGCGTGACACCCGAAGTGCAGAAAGAACTTGAGGAATTGGCGGCAAAGGTTGTCGATGCGACCTGTCCTTTTGTCACTCGTGTGCAAAAACTCGCGGCCCGCGCCGCCGAACAAGATCGCCATGTCGTGATCGTCGGCAGCCCCGACCACCCTGAGATGATCGGCGTCAAAGGCTACGCCCCAAACCATGCTTTTATTATCCGTGACGAGACCGAGGTCGCGAGTCTGCCGCGGCTGCGCAATCCGCTCATCGTCGCCCAGACGACCATCAAGGTCAAAACTTTCTTTGACACCGCCGAAGCCGTCCGGGCTAAAACCGACGACAATGTGCAGATCGTAAATACCATCTGCTCCGCGACCCGCGACCGTCAGGATGCTGCCCGCGCCTTGTCCGGCATGGTCGATGCGTTTTACATCATCGGCGGCCGCCACTCGTCAAATAGCGTCAAGCTGCTGGCTGTATGCAAAGAGGAATGCGAAAAGAGCTTTCTCATCGAAACTGAGGACGAGATCAACGCCGCTGACCTGATCGGTGTTAAAACCGTCGGTGTCACGGCCGGAGCCTCGACCCCAAATTGGCTCATAGAAAAGATCGTCAAACATCTCGAAAACATCGGCCGCGAACAGTCAGTTGGGTTAAAACCCTAACTTTTCGATAACAATTTGCACGATGAAACAGTGTCCAAATTGCAGAAAGATCTACCCCGACGACCTGTTTTTCTGTCTCGACGACGGCACGCCGCTCACCATCATTCGCAACGCGGTCGACCCCAATGCTCCAACCGAAGCTGTTATAGACCTTGGCCAGGCACGACCGACCGAGGTACTCCGCGTAACACCTCCGTCTGATCCGACGC
Source organism: Pyrinomonadaceae bacterium (assembly GCA_046594975.1). Taxonomy (GTDB): domain Bacteria; phylum Acidobacteriota; class Blastocatellia; order Pyrinomonadales; family Pyrinomonadaceae; genus OLB17. The sequence continues at coordinate 1,210 of JBKJRA010000097.1, forward strand.
GTTCTATTCCCAATGTTGAGCCTGTGGTTTCAAAACCAGCTTCGAAATGGCCGTATTTTGTGATCGGAATTCTCGCTCTTGCATGCATCGGTCTCGCGTCGGCAATGGTCATTATCAATCGCGACCGATTATTCCCACCCGCAGGTGCTAATACCAGGTCCGAAGACCCGACAAAAACACCGCCGCCATCGCCTGTCACACCTACTCCTCGAACAGCTAACACCGAAAAAAATACAAACCAGCCGGTCACTGGAGCGGCAGTTTATCCCAGTCCTGCCGGCAAATGGAAAGGTGAATGGAGCACGCCATCCGGCACGTTGTTGGATTTTGACATAACCATCGAAGATTCCGATAACACCGCCATTCAGGGAAACATCTACTGGACCCTGCGGCGATCTGCACGCCCCGACAAAGCGGATAAAATAGGACTGTCGGCAACAGAATACGTTCGCGGGACTTATGATACGGCGACGGGCACCCTAAACCTCAAAGGCTATGATAAGGACGATCCTAACGGTATGCTCGTCATGCTCGATGTCTATAAACTAAATATCACCGCAGGCGGACATACACTCACCGGCCGTGCCAGAAACGGGGGCAAATGGAACGGTAACATCAAGCTTACTCGATACTAAAACAAAAAAGCCGACCATTTCAGGACGGCTTTTGATCTCAGTTTAACCCCGTTCGATATCGCACACGGTTCTGAAAGGAGCTATACGCTCGCTCCCTTATATCCAGCCCCGAAGCGGGCTGCATCACCTTCAGCAAGAGCGTTGAGCAATTCGTAGTGAAAGTAATCAAAGCGTGCTGCAACTGGCGGTTGGACGCGTTTGTCATACATCTCGCGCGAGCGGTCGATAGCCTCGCGGAGCCTCTCATACAAATCGTGCGATTGACGGCCCTCGAGTACTTTCTTTTCGTTATAGAGCTTGATCTCCGATACGAGCAAGCGTGCAAATCGCCGTGCGTCGTTGTGCAGACGACGTTCGTCTTCAGGTACCTCGATCGGCAGATCTACATTGCGATCGCTGAGACGTGCCTGTGGCAACGCCGGAGCAACTACTTCAGAAACGGGTTCGATAGCCTGGCTGACTCCGCTACCGCCGATCATCCCTGCAGGAGCAAATGGCTCAACAGCATTCTCAAATGGCGAAGTGTTTGTCGCGGCCGATTCGATAGAACCCCCCGAATCGAAAACCATCGCGCCCGAATTGGATTCAAACGCCGCGACCGGTTCCGGCTCAGGCTGCACATTTTCGGCGACGTATGCAGGTCCCGTTTCCGGCACAACAACTTCTTCGACATGCGGAGCCACGGCAAACGGTTCGTAAACTTCTGACGGCTCAAATGCCTCGACCGTTTCTACGGTCTCATAAGATTCAAATGCTGGGTTCCCAACCACCACGTCGGTCGTGAACCCGCCTTGAACCGAAACACTGTCGCTAAATGCAAAATCTTGCGGCTCGGAAACTTCGACTGGTTCAACTTCCGCGACCGTTTCAGCAAATGGCGAAGTTGCCTCTTGAGTTGGCCGTGCAGTATATGAATCTTCGAGATCTGTGGCTGGCATCTCGCGATCTTCTGCCTTGGCTGTCTGCGAAGCGGCCAATAATTCGACCGTAAGTCCGGCGATACTGACAAGTGTTTGGAGAGCTTCGAGATTGACCTTTGCTCCCTGGCTGCCCTGATCCGCATACATTACAGCAACGCCGCGTCCACGAGCGACGAGCGGGATCGCATACATTTGTTCAGGTGAGTCAAATCCTAGCGGCTCTAAAAATCTTGCATCTTCGGAGCTTGCTCCATTAGAGCTTTCGGCTGTCGATTTTGAGTTGCTGGCTTTTCCGAGAATTGTGTCAGCTGCCGTCGGGAAATGAATTTCCCGAACTGCGGTATCGTCATCTCCGGCTTCTTCGCCAAAGACTTTCCAGCCTGCAAAATGGTCATTTTTAATGATGAAAAATGCGCCTCGCGGAGCAAATTCAGATGCATGCTCGACAAGCGTTTTTAATATTGCCGACTGCGAATCTTTGCTCGTAATATCAGCTATTGCATCACGAAGTCCCGCATAATTAGCAGGGGCCTGAGCAGGAGCCGCGTCATTCTCCGAAGCTAGTTTTTCAGCCTCGGCATAGGCCATTGCGCTAAGTTTGGCCCCCTCGTCGCGGGCGAGTTTTAGGTGCTCGGCTACGAGCTGGCTAAATCCCTGATCAAATTCTTTGTTAGAATCAAAACGCGCGGCAAATCCTTGAAAAGCCTCGGCCGTCTGGGCTCGATGCTTGTCAAACTCGGCTTCGATCTTTGTCTGAAATTCGGTTACGTCCTGCCTCATTTCAGCGTGGACGTTTTTGAGATAACTCTCGAATTCCGTTCTCAGGCTTTGTTCGAGTTCTTCGCTATTCAC
>JBKJRA010000276.1:0-8130 GCA_046594975.1 Pyrinomonadaceae bacterium
GAATTCCCTTACGGCCAGATCGCCGACAGCGAAGCCGTCACCAGTTGGACACAGGCCGATGACAAATACGATTTTGCGCGATTAGAGCAAGAGGCGGACGAGTTTAACGCTTCGTCAATATATCTTAAAAAAGGCGTTGCTCTAATGCCGATCTGTTTTGGCATCTCATTCACCAAAACGCCGATGAATCAGGCCCGCTCGCTCGTCCATGTTTACACAGACGGTTCGGTCGCGGTCTCGACCGGAGCCGTGGAGATGGGACAGAGCGTAAATACAAAAATGGCGCAGGTCGCGGCCACGGTATTCGGCTTGCCAATAGAACAGATCAAGGTGCACACGACCAACACTCTGCGCATCGCCAACACAAGCCCAACCGCTGCGTCTGCCGCCGCCGATCTAAACGGTAAAGCGACGCAGATAGCGTGCGAGACGATCCGCGAACGGCTGTTTGAAGTCGCCAAGGATCTGGTCGAGGCCGTCTCAGTCGGGGACCTTTCACTCGAAAACGGGTTTGTCTATCGTAACGGCGAAAAGACCAGCCTCGAATGGCAAACGCTCGTGATGGAGGCTCATCTCCAACGTGTAAATCTCAGCGAACATTCGCATTATGCGACGGCAGGGATACATTTCGACTGGACGACGGCAAAAGGGCATCCTTTCGCCTACCACGTTTACGGCACCGCGATCGTCGGCGTGACGGTCGATTGCCTTCGCGGCCGTTATGAGGTCGATTACGTAAAATGCTGTCACGATTTCGGCACGTCGATGAACACCGCCGTCGATAACGGCCAGATCGAAGGCGGCATCGTCCAAGGCCTCGGCTGGGTCACTATGGAAGAGGTAGTCTATGACGAAAACGGCAAACTTCGCTCAAACGCCCTTTCGACCTACAAAGTGCCGGACATCTATTCTGTCCCGAAAGAGATCGACATTATCCCGCTCGAAACAACACGCGAAAACCTGGCCATCTTTAACTCAAAAGCAGTTGGCGAACCGCCGCTGATGTATGGGATTGGCGCGTATTTTGCCATACGAAATGCCGTGAAAGCCTTCACTGATTGCTCGCCCGAATTCGATTTACCTTTCACGCCCGAAAAAGTGCTAATGAATCTATACGACGAGGATACAAAAGCGAAATCAGCGAGAAATTAGCCGCATATTAATACAGATGGACGCAGATCAAGAATCCAGTGTCCTACTTATCCTTTTCATCCTGTTAAATTCCGCCTATTCTTCTCCGCGTCTCCGCATCTCTGCGGTAAAATTTTAATAGTGAATAAAGAACTCGATCTCTGGCAATATGTAAGCGAATGTTTGGCTCAAAACCAAGCGGTGATGTTGCTCATCGTTGCCGAGAGCAAGGGAAGCAGTCCCGGCCGTCAAGGCTACAAGATGGCAGTCGGGGCGGATGGCGAGCTTGTGGGCAGCATCGGCGGCGGCGTGATGGAGGTTTCGCTTGTAGAGAAAGCTAAGACTTTATTGTCAGAACCCCGAGTTATAGCGACTGGCTTACCGACCGCCGCAATAAAGGAGCAGGTTCATCAAAAAAGCTCACCCAATGCCAGCGGCATGATCTGCTCGGGCAAGCAGACCATTATCTTTAAACAGCTCACCTACGAGAATCTAGCGACCGTCAACGCTATTATTACCTCGCTGAAATCCCGCGATCTTGCATATCTAACCATAACGCCGAAGCAATTCATCGTCGGGCCGTCTAAAGACGGGACTCCAAACGATTACGCCTTCGAAAAGATTACCGACACCGATTTCATTTACCAGGAAAAGATCGGAAAGAAAAATGAACTGTATATAATCGGTGGGGGACATTGTGCCTTGGCTCTGAGCGAGCTGATGGCAAGGATGGATTTTCACATCTGCATGTTCGACGACCGTCCCGCGTTGAATACCATCGAAAAAAACAGGTTTGCGGACGAGATCACGATAATCGACCGTTATGAGTCGATTGCCACCCACATCCTTCATGGTGACAATATTTACGTGGTCGTGATGACGCTCGGGTATACGTCAGACGAAGTAGTATTAAGACAGCTCATCGCCCACGATCTGAGATATTTCGGTGTTCTCGGCAGCCGTGCAAAAATGAAAACTCTACTCACGGCTCTCGAAAACGACGGATTTGACAAAAACAAACTCGACCGCATCAGCACACCAATAGGTTTGCCGATCAACAGCCGCACGCCGGAGGAGATCGCTGTCAGCATCGCCGCCGAGATCATTTCAATTAAAAACGCCGTTAAGTAAAAATTTAGGCGGCGATCAGCATCGCAAGATCTATATTGTTGGCGGCAAAAAGCTGTTTGGTATGTGGACAGCGATATTTGTTGGTCTGCATAAATGCGACAGCCGACGGTATATCGCCATTCGGATAAACTTCACTCAAAGGCATTTTATTGAGATCGGCGTCCTCAAGCGTCAATTGGACATGTACCGAATGCGGCTGGCCGCACTGGTCGCACGTCACGTAAACATCGTATAACGGCATAAAATTTAGGCGACTGCCTTGAGCGGCTGCGTAGGGTAATTTTCAGGATGGAGCAGCATGTCGAGCTTTCCGGCGTCAACCGTATTCTCGGCAAACTCGCGTTCTCCAAGCTCCAGTTTAGCCTCCGTCATCGAGTCATAACGGGCGATTATCTCCATTGACGGTCTTGCCTCGATCTTTGCGCTGTAGATCTGGGCGAAAAGCCTCAGTCTGTCAGTCCCTTCTTTGCTTTCTGTTCTTTTGATCACGGCACTAGAGTATCACGCTGCCCGAGTATTAGATACTTGGAACAAAATTCTCCGCACGGTGTCTAAGTAATCAGAACGCACGGCACCGGCGTTCAGGAGGATAATAAAATGTTTGAAAAATTGATCGTATCAGAGCCCGAAGGAGCAAATTTCAAAAATCGGCGTAATTATTTTTTGGTGTCATCGCTCGCCGTGGGCGTGCTGTTTTTGACAGCTGTTGTATTTAGTATTTTCGCGACCGACTACGGCCTGGGTCACAATAGTTTCGAGCTGGTCGAGATGGTCGCTCCGCCCGAGATGGTTGCCGTCGAACCCGAACCCCAACGTCCTCAAGCACCTACGCAGTCGCAGTCAAAAAGCGAATTGCCGACACGACAAGTGAGTATGATCAACATGAACGAGAACCCGATCGTTCCGAAGGAAGTCTCGGTCGTCCAGAATACTTATCAGTCACGGCCGCTAACCCCTTATCTCGTGAGTGCGTCCGATACGAATCCTGAAGGTCCAGGCCGTCCTGAATACACGGGTCCGGGAATCGGAATTGGTGATTCTGGTCCTCAAGGCCCGCAGGCTACGACCGACCCGGTCGAAACTGCACCGCCAACGATCAAAAAAAATCCGCCGGTTGTGACAAAACCGCCTACCCAAACGCTCGGCGTGATAAACGGTAAGGCGACCTCTCTGCCAAAACCCAACTACACGGCGGCGGCAAAAGCCATCGGGGCACAGGGTGCGGTCAATGTGCAGGTAACTATCGACGAGCAAGGCAATGTCACATCGGCAAATGCCGTCAGCGGTCATCCACTGCTGCGTGCGGCATCCGAACAGGCTGCGAGGAACGCGAAATTCTCGGTGACATACTTGTCGCATGTGCCTGTCAAAGTCACAGGTGTGATCGTCTATAACTTTATTAGAAACTAAGAAAATAAAGCACTGATCACACGGATCGGGCGGCTAACACAGATAATCGGTGTTAGCCGCCCGATCCGCTTTGTCGTAGTTCTAAATAATTCTTACTTAGAGAGCATCTCGATCAGACCGTTGGTATCGACGTCATAGACTGGCACTGGAAACTGGGACTTGAGATCGTCGTAAGTCATTCCGTCGAGGAAGATCGGCTCATCCGATTTGATCGTGACGGTCGGGATGGTAACAAAATCGCCAATTATCTTGTCCCGCATTTTCAAAAAATCCTGTCCCGTCAGCAATCCAGCCACCGAAACATCACCGCCGAAATAAGTATTAGGCACCGCCATGACGTGCAGCCGCGAGCCAGTTAATGCGTTGTATTTCTCGATCTGCTCACGCAAGATCGGGGCGAACATCTCACCAGTTAAAATAGTGCCGTGCAGCGGGTCAGAACCGGGAGCGATAGCGACTGGGTTTTTAGCCGACGCCCCTGATGACGGCAAGTTTTTGGGAACAATTGCAGACCTGTGAGTTCTCACGTTTAGCAAAACCCAGTCGCTATCGCTCCCGGTTCTGACAAATCGTTCGAAAACATTCGTAAACGACCGCACCATCCCGACACCGTCTTCGATCTGCGGATATTTACCGTAATGCCTTTTCGAAGGTATCTCGTGTCCGGCTTTGATATAGATCTCATCACCTAGGAAAGCAAAAGTAACGCCGAGCGTTTTACGAAATTCTTTTTGCAGCTTTTCGACTTCTCCTATCGTCCGTTCACAAAACTCGGGCGTGACGCGGGTCAGGCGTTCGTCGGTGTTGTAGCGGGTCAGTGCGACGGGCACGACAGCAACGCTTACGACCTTAGGGTAATGGGCTGCGAGGTCACGCAGGGTCTTTTCGAGGATCGCTCCGTCATTGATCTCCGGGCAAAGCACGACCTGAGCGTGAAGCTCGATGTTGTTATCGAGCAGTGTTTTGAGCCTGCCTGAAATATCCGCCCGTGATTCGTCAACCCCTAGCAAATACGCTCGTGTTTTTAAGTCGGTCGCGTGGACAGACACATATTGCGGCGACAGACGCTGCTCAACAATGCGTTTCATCTCGTCGTCTGTAATTGACGAGAGCGTTGTGTAATTGCCGTAGAGGAATGAAAGCCGGATGTCTTCGTCGCGGACAAAAAGCGAAGGCCGGGCGTCTGCGGGATTACCCTTGCAAAAGCAAAAAATACATTCGTTGGCACATTGACGCGGGATGATCTGTTCGAACATCAGACCTAGATCTTCGGATTCGTCGCGGTCAAATTCGATCTCGATCGTCTGCCCGTCCGGCTTTTTGACCTGAAATGTCAGGTCAGTTTCGCCGGATACCTGAAAACGAAAATCCAGATAATCGCGCACCACGCGGCCATTGACACGGACGATCCGGTCATTTGGCTCAAGCTCAAGCTCTACGGCAAGCCCTTCGACCTCGGTAATGAGGACGCCCGGCCGCCGAAGCTGAGTGATCGCTGGTGTGACTGCAAATTCGTACATATAAAGATTTAACCACGAAAAAACACGAATTACACGAAATTAAGAACCACCGTTTCGTGTCGTTTCGTGCTTTTTCGTGGTTACTAATTCTTAAGCTGCGACCGCTTTAAGATCGATCAGCGAACTAAGCGGTGTATATTCCAGCCCCTGCGAGGTCGCGACCGCCTCGTAGGTTAGCTTTCCGGCGTAGGTATTGACGCCCTCCTGCAAGCCTGCGTCGTCCTTGATCGCCTGCTCAAAGCCCTTATTTGCAAGGTCTAAAGCATATGGCAAAGTCGCGTTGGTCAAGGCGAACGTTGATGTTCGAGGAACAGCACCCGGCATATTTGCTACGCAATAATGCAGAACGCCTTCTTCGTAGTAGGTCGGATTCGAGTGCGTCGTTGCGTGTGTGGTCTCAAAACAACCGCCCTGATCGACGGCAACGTCAACCAAAACCGCTCCTTGCGGAATTAGATGCAGCATGTCACGTGTGACAAGTTTTGGAGCAGCGGCTCCAACAACGAGTACGGCACCGATAACTAGATCAGCATGCGAAATTGCCTCTTCGATCTGGTATCGCGACGAAGCCAACGTCTGAACTTTTGACAGGAAAATGTCATCAAGCTGACGCAGACGATCGAGATCGCGGTCGATGATCGTGACCTTTGCTCCCAAACCTACAGCCATTTTTGCAGCTTCGGTTCCGACGATACCGCCGCCGATTATAACGACATTTGCCGCCGGAACTCCCGGAACACCGCCGAGCAATATGCCGCGACCGCCGTTCATCTTTTCTAAATATGTCGCACCGACCTGCACGGACATACGCCCCGCAACCTCAGACATCGGGATGAGGAGCGGCAGACGTTTGCCCTGCGTAATGGTCTCGTATGCGACACCCGTGACATTGCGATCCATCATCTGCTTAGTCAGTTCTAGCTCAGGTGCAAGATGCAGATATGTAAAAAGCACCTGATTTTCACGCATACGCGGATATTCCGGTGCGACCGGCTCTTTGACCTTGACGATCATATCGCCCGTTGCCCAAACCTCATCCGCTGTATCCAAAAGCTGGCCGCCGGCCTTTACGTACTGTTCGTCCTTAAACCCCGAGCCCTCGCCCGCAGTTTTCTGCACATAAACCGTGTGTCCCGCTCCCGACAATGCTTGAACACCCGCAGGCGTCAATCCGACGCGGTATTCGTTATCTTTAATTTCTTTCGGCAATCCGATCTTCATAAATAATTTCTCCAAATAATTAAATTGCGATAAATAAATCCTATGTATTCATAATTTTACGTTGTTTCGGCAAAATATTAAAAACCACAGGTCAATTTTTACCGTTTACATTGCAGCCATCACCGCACGGATCTCACCGTAAGTGTATTCTTCGCCCAAAAATTCCTTGATCGGCGACAACGCATTGCTATCGCTAAATTTAACAATTGCCTTGCGGATCGGCTCAACCTTTTCAAGCGAGACAAATTGATCCAGCCTCACCTCTCCCGAAGAAATAAATCGTGCAAGGTGATTCTCTATCGTAGTGACGGCTAAGCCTCGTTCGCGGGCGATCTCGGGTATCGACTTGCCGTCGCGAAACAGGTCTAGCGAGATATGATAGGTGTCCTTGCCCGTCACATCCCGCTTTGTCCGCACCTTTTTCTCTCTTTTTTTCGCCTTCAGATCGATCCGCGAAACTAGGCTATTTTTTAGGCTATAGCTTTTTATCTCGGCGAGAAAATCAGCACCGTATTTATCAAATTTGAGATCACCGACGCCGGAGATCTTGCGAAGCTCCCAGTCGTTTTGCGGCAGATACGTCGCCATTTCTATCAGTGTTGCGTCAGAAAAAATGACATACGGCGGGACGTTCTCATGTTTTGCAAAATTCGAACGCAGCCGCCTCAGATCGTCAAACAGGGCCTGCTCATACGGATGAACAGCATCGGCGACCAATTTCGACCGCTTCTCGTCTTTGATCTTTACCTTAATAAGTTCGACCGGCGTTTTCCCGGCCAGCACATCCATACTTTTGTCGGTTAAGACGATTATCGGATATTCGCCTTCCGTCTGTGCGAGATAGTTTTGGGCGATCAGATCTTTGAAATAATTAAACCAATTATCTTTCGATATATCGGCACCGACGCCATAAGTTTTGATGTTTTTATGCTCGTCGCGGATCTTTTCACTCTTTGAACCACGCAAAAAATCTATCAAATAGCTCATCCCAAATTGCTGATCCGTACGATACACTGCACTCAAAGCCTTTTGAGCGATGACTGTGCCGTCAAAACGCTCAACGACCGTCGTACAGTTGTCACAGTTACCGCAATCGGCGTTCGATTCTTCGGAAAAATAGTTGAGCAGAAAACGCCGTCGACAAGTGGTGAGGTCACCAAATTTGCCCATCAGATCAAGCTTTTTGAGCATGATCGCCGACTGTGCCGCATTACCCTCGACCGCCGCAAAGCCTTTGAGTTTGAGTACATCGGCCCAGCTAAAAAACAAAAGAGCATCGCTCGAGAGCCCGTCACGGCCCGCGCGGCCGGTCTCCTGATAATAGCTCTCGACATTTTTCGGCAGGTCCATGTGGACCACAAACCTCACATTGGATTTGTCGATGCCCATACCAAAAGCGATCGTCGCGACAATTATCTTGGTGTCGTCTTTTAGAAAAGATTCCTGATGTTTGTCCCGCGTCTGTTTGTCGAGCCCGGCGTGATACGACAATGCACTAAACCCTTCATCACGTAGATCGGCCGCCAGCGAATCTACCGAACTGCGGCTAAGGCAATAGATGATCCCGCTCTCATCTTTGCGTTTGTCGAGATAATCGAGCAATTGACCATAAGAATTCCGCTTTGGCTCGACGGCGTAGTAAATATTTGGTCGATTAAAGCTGGAAAGGAAAAGCTCGGCGTGTCCAATATTTAACCCTTCGAAAATATCTTTGCGG
>JBKJRA010000322.1:0-3208 GCA_046594975.1 Pyrinomonadaceae bacterium
TTCAGACACTAAACAACTTATAATTGACACACAGCATCAGTTATAGAGATGAAAAGATACGTTTTTGCATTTATTATTTTTTGTTTTATCCAGTCGGCTTTTGGGCAGGCCGGACCAATGACGCAGACCGAATATACCAAGATGATCTACGGCGTTAGGAAAGGCGAGGTCACCAAAGGCGAAGTCGTCGATGCGTTACGAAAACGCGGGATCGATTTTATCGTGACGGACGGCATTCGCGGTTTTACTCGCTCAAATACCGCTAACGACGACGAACTCAAACGTGCTCTCGACGAAGCTGGAAGGCGCAAAGATAATCCAATCGCGGCAAAGCTACCGTCGGCAAAAGAAGCCGCTGAGGGGATTGAGACTGCTCGCAAAAATACCCTCGAAGCTGTCGAGGAAATGCCGGATTTTGTCGTAAAGCAGCAGATACAGCGTTCGGCGGCGTATGCCGGAACTGGGAATTTTACTAATCTCGATCGGCTTGTCGTCGCTGTCAGCTATCGTTCGACCGGGCAGGAAGATTACCGCCTGCTATCGATGAATGGCATTATTCAAAACAATGTGCGGTCTAAGGAGTCTTATGAAGAGGCCGGAGGAACGAGTTCGACTGGCGAGTTTGTGACAGTGCTGGCGACGATCTTCAAACCGGAAAGCGAGACGAAATTTGCGATCGTTGATACCGACGTTATTCGTGAGCGAAAGGCTTTGGTATATGAATTTTCGATCACAAAAGAGAAAGCTCACGAAGTAATAACCGCGTCCGGTGTTAGTACGGAATCGACCGTTGCTGGTATGAAAGGCCGTATCTGGATAGATCGTGAGGGTTTTCGAGTCCTGAGGATCGAAAGCGAATCTACGGAGATACCTGACACATTTCCCATTAGAACGGCGAACCGAAATATTGATTACGATTGGGTAAAGATCACCGACGAGAAATATCTGCTGCCTTCGTTGTCGGATGTGCGTCTGACAATGCGTGAAAAGAGTAAGGTTTATGAGTCTCGCAATGTGATCAGATTTAAGGATTATCAGAAATACGGTTCTGATGTGAAGATACTTGACGACGATATCAAGCCTGACCCAACACCGATAAAACCGTGATCAATTGAAGGTGTAGTATGCTCCGGCAGCGGCGACACCTAGCCAGAGGAGGCCTTTGCCTAGGAAGAACAGAAACGCGATGATACCGGCGCGTTTTGTCCATTTACGAGCGGGACAGGTCATTTTTTTAGGATCTTCCTGCATTAAATTAAAAAATAGCGTTTTCGCGTTGTTTTTTCAAACTCGAAAATATAACTTCTACTTAATGAGGCGAAGCTTTTCTCTAAAATTTTCCGTTGCGGTGTTTTGCCTCATTCTGGTTTCGTGCGTCTTTGCCCAAACCGGGCCGCCAAAAGAACAGAATAAACGCGAGGCTGATTTGATAGAACTCACTAAGCTCAGCAAAACTATAAAACTTGACATCAAATACGCGACGGCTGACAACTTCGTCGGACGTGCCGTTTACCCAGAGGCTCGGGCGTTTTTGCAGCGTCCGGCGGCGGCGGCTCTCATTCGCGTTCACAAGTTATTGAAAAAAGAGCATTTAGGTGTTGTGATCTACGATGCATACAGGCCCTGGGCGATCACGAAATTGTTTTGGGAAGTTGTCTCGCTCGATCAGCGAATTTACGTTGCCGACCCTGCCAAAGGCTCCAAACACAACCGGGGCTGTGCCGTCGATATGGGAATCTATGATCTCAAAACCGGCAAAGCGATACCGATGCCGTCCGGTTTTGACGAATTTACTGAGCGTGCTTGGCCTACCTATAAAGGTGGCACCGAAGAGGAGCGGGCCAACCGCGACAAACTCCGCCGAATGATGGAGGCCGAAGGTTTTACCGTCAACCCGAATGAGTGGTGGCATTTTGATTACAACGGCTGGGAGCAATACGCTATCTACGACATTTCATTTACTGAAGCAGGACAAAAGAAAAGGAAATAGCCACGAATTTCAGACATTCCTTATCCGTATAATCTGTGTGAATCCGGGGCTACTTTTTTTGCTTAGTGTTTATTTGATCGCGAAAGATATTGAGAATTTAGCACTGCGCGGTTTCGTGCTTGAACGCCGGACGAAAAGCATATAATCACCAGTCTCCGGAACGACAAAAGTCATTGTCGGCTCGGCAAGATCGGTACTTTCGTTTGATACGGCGTCGTTGAATAAGCGATAAGCAAAGTTGGCCGAATCAGAATTAGTCACATAAACTTTCTGACCTTTTTTTGCTCCGAAGACAAACTCCTGCTCTTCGTCGCCTTTGAGCGTTCCGGTTAGAGTTGTTTTGGACTTGCCTTTTGAAAACTTGATACGGCCCGGCTCAGCCTTGCCGCCCTGAGCATATGCTGAAACAGCTGCAAATGCGAAAAATGTTATTACTAAAAGAAACGAAACTCTTTTCATCTGTTGATCTCCTATTTCTGTTATAAAATTCAACTCGCCATTTTTTGTGGGTTTATTTAATTGTGATCGTCATCGAAGATTTTGCGGTTCGCGGTGACGTCATCTTTTTTCGGACAAAGAATAGGTAATCGCCCGTTTCCGGGATCTCAAATGTATATGACGGCGAGTTGTCGAAATCACCGTCGGGAAAATTTTCTTCACTAAACACGCGAAAATCAAACATGTTCCAACGCGGACTGCGAATAGTTACCTCTTGACCTTTTTGAGCTTTAAAGAAAAAGTTCGCCTCTCGTCCGCTAGCGAGAGTACCTGTTACGGTCGTACTCGAACTACCCGCTACGAATTTGATCTCTTTTGGAACTGCCTTGCTGCCACCTTGAGCAAAAGCCGGGACAACAGCAAAAATGCACAAAAAGCACAAAAAAATTGATTTCATTTTCTCGCTCTTCGATGTTTGCGTCATTTTGTTAATATTATCCTAAACGCACAGATATTTTGAAAGAGAGGCCTTAATTATTATGAAACGTCCCGAACCAAACGAATTTGCCGAGTATTACAACACCTACATTTCGCTTATCGATGGCGACAACGTAATGCCTATTTTGGATGCCCAGTCCGCAGAGCTTCGCGCGGTTTTTTCTACGGTACCTGAGGAAAAAGGCTCTTTTGCATACGCTCCCGGCAAATGGACTCTCAAAGAAGCCCTCAGCCATCTGATCGATGGCGAGCGGATATTTTCTTATCGCGTCTTGCGGATCT
>JBKJRA010000017.1:0-2589 GCA_046594975.1 Pyrinomonadaceae bacterium
GGTCAGGACCATTCCCGGAGCGAACGGTTTCGAATTTTTGGCCTGCTGATCGATAAAGTATCGTCCCGCATCGTGAACATCGAGGCCGAGATAGTGGCCGACGCCGTGCATGTAATATTTGAGGTAAGATTTTTTCTTGATAAGGTCCTTGGTTTTGCCTTTTATCAGGCCAAGTTTTTTCATGCCTTCAGTCAAAAGCTCGATCGAGAAATCTTGACGGCCTTTGATCGTATTTCCTGTTTTTGTGTATTCAATGCACTGTAGCTGCGTGTCGAGAACAACGTCATAAACCTCACGCTGAGCCTTGCTATATTTGCCGTTGACCGGAAAAGTGCGTGTGATGTCCGATGCGTAGCCTTCGAACTCCGCACCGGCGTCGATCAAGATAAGATCGCCGTCTTTGAGCGGCATATTGTTTTCGACGTAATGCAGGATGGTCGCATTGTCACCGCCGCCGATGATCGAATTATACGCAACGCCGCTCGCGCCTTTGTCACGCATATAGGCTTCCATTAGTGATTCGACTTGGCCTTCGTTCATTCCGGGACGGACCTTTTTCATTGCAAGCACGTGAGCTTCGCCCGCGATGTCAGCCGCACGCTGCATCAGGGCGACCTCTTTGTCGTTTTTATGCAGACGCATCTCTCCGGTGATGATCGTCGGGTCTTTGATCGTGTGCGGCGGGTACGCGGACTTGAGACGGCGCAGGCGCTGGGTAGATAGATAGCCGAGTATTTGTTGGTCAAGAGCCGTATCGACCGAAAAACGGTAATACATCACATCGTGGCCGTCGAGCATTTTGGAGAGATCGGCTGCAAATTTATCTATCGGAGCAGCACGGTCGGCTTTATAATTTTTGACTGCACCCTCAACACCCTGACGGCGGCCGTACCAAGTCTCCATCAACGGATCGCGGGGACGAACATACAAAGTAAAGGGCTTTTTCGATGATGGGTCGATCACGGCAATCGCGTCTGGTTCAGGAAATCCTGTCAGATACCAAAAATCAGGATCCTGATGAAATTTGAACTCTGTATCATAGCTGCGCGTGGCCTCGTGAGATGCCGGAATGATTGCGATCGAATTCGGATCCATCGCTTCGATAAACTTTTTTAATTGTGCTCGCATAATGAAGAAAGTTTAACCCATCGACCGTTTGGTGCAAAGGGAAGTTAAACAGGATAGACACTATGAACGCGATAAAAGAAAAACTAAAAATCCTATCTATCTTGTCCATCCTGATTAAAATTGCAAATTTAGTATTTATTGGCCGTTCATAGACAGCTGATTACTGTTATAATTCATCAAAATTTCGCTCAAAAAGGAGACATCATAATGAAACGATTACTTTGGTTTACATCGCTGATACTTTTGTTGGCTACAGCCGCGTCTGCTGACGTTCCGCGTCCCGACCCGACCAAGACGCCGAAACAGGTAAAAGGCATCGATACGACGCTGACGATCCGTCTGGATCGCACCGCCAAAGACGCGAAGCTCATCATCCCGAAATCACAGATCAAGCAGCTCCGAGCCGAGCTTGAGCAGCTTGATAACGACACTGACAACACTGCTGCAGTGACCGCTCCAAACAGTTTTTCGCGGACCCAAACGATAGTCAGCGGAGCGTTTTTGAGCCTCGCTCTCGTATTCGGCGGTATGTGGTTTGCCCGTTCCGGCAAGACGATGACCAAGACCAGCAAGACTCTGGTCATTTTTGCTGTCTTAGCAGGCATTGGTTCCGCGGCGACATTTGTTTATGCTAACGCGGGCCCGCCGCCTGAGGCACGCAGCATAACGGGCAAAATGTTTTCGCAATCCATCCATTACATGAATTACGGTACCGGCAAGATCAGAATCGAGACGAAGGAAGATAGCAACTCGGTCGAACTGATCGTTCCAAATCCGGACGATAAGCCAAAATCGGACAAAGAATAGTTTTAGAAACACTTAAAGTTCAAAGGAGAAAATAATGAAAAAGATCATCTGCTTGATGATGGTGCTATTGGTTGCGACGGTCGCAATGTTTGCTGACATCGCACGGCCCGGCAAACCAGCAAATCACGTCCCGAAACCCGGTTCGAATACGAGTTCGGGACTGACCATTCACTTCGACTCGAACATAAACCAGCCGACGCTGAGGATCCCTAGATCAACGCTCAAATATCTGCGTGCACAAAATGAATCCGGCGAAGGAGACCAGGACAACACTGCAGCGGTCACCGCTCCGAGTAACTTTTCGCGAACGCAGGCTATGGTCAGCGGGATGTTTCTGAGTCTCGCTCTCGTATTCGGCGGTATGTGGTTTGTCCGTTCGGGCAAGGCTGCGTCGAAAGAGGGCAAAGCTCTCGTCATTCTCGCAGTTTTGGCGGGAATCGGCTCGGCGGCGACGTTCACTTATGCTGACATCGCTCCGCCCCCCGCAGTCGCTATTACGAGCAGAGTATTTGACCAGAATGCGATCGGCTACGGCCAGCTTTCGTCACCGGTTAGGGTCGAATCTTCGAACGGCAGCGATGTTGAGCTGTACGTTCCCGTTGAGAAGGAAAAACCGATAGCTAATACCAGTAAATAGTTTGGCTTTACCAGTGC
>JBKJRA010000244.1:0-5858 GCA_046594975.1 Pyrinomonadaceae bacterium
CATCGCCCAACTCGAAGCCGACATGCGTCAAGCCGCGAAAGAGATGAAATTTGAGCAGGCCGCCGAGATAAGAGACAAGCTCAAGTATCTACGCGACAGGGAATTGCAGTATATTTAATGTAGATGCAAGTTAAGATCCAGCACGAAGATATTCAAAATTACTTGACCGATGCCAGCAATATGCAGGGCGGGACGGCGGAGCAAGTGTTCATTCCTGAAACTGCTGACGAGATCGCCAAGATATTATCAGATGTAAATGCGTCGAAAATCCCTGTAACGATCTCGGGTGCGAGGACGGGGACTGTTGGCGGTGCTATTCCGTTTGGCGGGATTGTTGTATCGCTTGAACGGCTGAATAAGATCAAGAGTATCGATAAAGAAGCGATGACCGCAGTTGTCGAGCCGGGCGTTATCCTTGCCGATCTACAGAAAGCGGTAGAGGCCGAAGGTTTGTTTTATCCGCCGGACCCGACCGAATGGAGTTGTCAGGTCGGCGGCACTGTCGCGACAAATGCTTCGGGTGCGAGGAGTTTTAAATATGGAGCTACGCGAGAGTTTGTAAAGCGGCTGACGGTTGTGTTGGCGAACGGTACGATTTTAGATATACGGCGAGGCGAATATGTTTCTGGGGCCAGTGGTTCGATCTCAATAACAACAAAAAACGGCAATAAAATTGACTTTAAGGCTCCGACATATGAGCGGCCCAATGTTCGAAAGAATGTCAGCGGTTATTACAACATCTCGCCGCTTGATGCGATAGATCTGTTTATCGGCAGCGAAGGCACGCTAGGAGTAATTACAGAGATCAAGCTATCGCTGCTTCCAAAACCCGAAGGATTTTTTAGCGGTATAGTGTTTTTCGCGAATGAGAGTGATCTATTAAATTTTGTGGATGCTGCGAAAAATGTATCTTTTTCGGCTCAAAAGAACCCAGTCGCTACTGCTCCCGGTTCTGACATGATTGATGCGACGTTGATCGAGTATTTCGATGGTAATGCTCTGCAGTTTATAGCGGAGAAATTTCCTGAAACGCCTGTGGACGCCGTGGGAGCTATTTTTTTTGAGCAGGTAACAACGGCGGAG
The DNA here is from genome assembly GCA_046594975.1 of Pyrinomonadaceae bacterium. GTDB lineage: Bacteria > Acidobacteriota > Blastocatellia > Pyrinomonadales > Pyrinomonadaceae > OLB17. The sequence continues at coordinate 1,084 of JBKJRA010000244.1, forward strand.
ACGGAAGTTGCTTTGCTTGAGAAATGGAATGAGCTGCTCGAAACGCATAATGCTGATCTTGAGCGTTCATGGTTTACGACTAATGAGCAGGATCGTGAAAAGATGCGGACGTTTCGGCATGCTCTGCCGGTGACGGTCAATGAGCGGATCGCAAAATCCAAACAGCGAAAGGTCGGGACGGATATGGCTGTGCCGGATGATAAGTTTGCGGCGTTTCTGCGGTTCTATAAAGAAACGCTTGAGGCGAGCGGGCTCGGCTATGTCATTTTCGGGCACATTGGTGACTGTCATTTGCACGCTAATATGCTCCCGAAAGACGATTTAGAGGCTGAAAAAGCAAGGCATATTTACGGCCGCTGCGTGGCACAGGCGATAATGCTCGGCGGGACGGTTTCGGCGGAGCACGGCATCGGCAAACTGAAGCGCAAATATCTAGCTGCGATGATGGGTGAGCGTTTTTTGATTGAGATGGCAGATGTGAAACGTGCATTTGACCCGAACGGAATCTTGAGCCGTGGGAATATGTTTGACGAGAGTTACTTATGATTAAAGCAATTTTGATGGATTTTAACGGTGTTATTATCAATGATGAGCCCGTGCAGATGCAGGCGTATCAGGAGATCTTGAAAGACGAGGGTATCGAACTGTCCGAGGCAGATTATTTTGCGTCGCTTGGGATGGACGACCGGACGTTTGTAGAGGCTGCATTTGAGCGTGCAGGTAAAACTGCGGACGAGGCTAAGATCGACACTATCACAAAGGCAAAAACCGCTCGCTGGCGAGAGTTGGTGGCAGACGATCTACCGCTATTTGAAGGAATTGTCGGTTTTGTTGACAAGATGTCTCGCGAATTTTCGCTTGGGATCGTCAGTATGGCGGGCCGCGACGAGATCGAATATGTATTAGAAAAAAGCGGACTTGCATCGCATTTTTCGACGATCATAAGTTCTGCGGATGTTGCCAAATGCAAGCCCGATCCGGAATGCTTTCGAATTGGGTTTAACCGGCTGGACGCGGTTCGAACCGCGCAAGGGCACTTGCCGATGACGCACGGCGAATGCCTCGTTATCGAAGATTCGCCTCCGGGAATTGTGGGAGCGAGAAACGCTGATCTGCCTGCGCTTGGTGTTGCAAATACGGTTTCAGCTGATCAATTGCGTGGTGCTGGAGCCGTCGCCGTCGCGACTGACCTTAGAGACTGGATGCCGGAATCGATCCGCAGAGTTTTTGTTTAAGTAAATATGCCAGAACATTTTATTTCCAGACGCGACGCTGAGGGCGATCTGTTGACAGCGGCGGCGTTTCTCGGTGAAAACATCAAGAGTGCCGACGGTCACGCTGAGGCAATGAAGGCCATCGTGCCGGTGTATCTTGCGAAGGGCAACGTTGACCTTGCGGCGGAGCTTGCGAATGAGGTCGGTGAGCCTTTTTCGCGTGACAAACTGCTGATCTTGATCGCCGAAAAATGTGCGGAAATTGACGATGACGAATACGCGCTGCAGCTTACGGAGGCGATCGAAGATCAGGGATTGCAGGCACAGGCGTTTGAGCGTGTCGCCCTAGTAAAAGCCGCGAAGGGCCAGATCGCTAAGGCACGTGAGATCGCCGACACGATGGTACATCCTGATTTTGTGTTTGGCGGTATGGCGGTAGATCAGGCGGCAAAGGGCGACGACACGGCCTCAATGCAAACGCTTGAAAGCATTGATTTTCCAACGGCGAAAGTTACTACATTACAGCAGATCGCTGCGGCAAAGATCGAATCCGGTGAGATGACAAAAGCCGCTAATATGCTCGATCTTGCGGTCGCGGCGGCTCATGATATTGAGCACGACGAAGAAAAGATCCGTTCGCTGTGCGATATCGGAAATCTGTTTATCGAGGCAAAACGCAGTGATAAGGCGGTCGAGATATTTGAGACAGCTCGTGCTATTGCAGAGGTTCTGGACAACGTTCATCGCGAGTATTTTCTTGTAAATTGCTCACTTGGCTTTCTATACGCGGGCAGTATGGATCTTGCCGACAGGACGCTTGATCTCGTAACTGATAAGACACAAATGGCGTCGGCACTGCTCGGTTTTGCACGCGATTATTGGAGAAAAGACCAAAAAGACGACGCGAGCGATGCTCTCGACGAAGGCTACGAGATACTCCGTTCGCAGCGAGAAAGTGAGACGCGCGACAGCCGGGCTCGATTCGCATTATTAGCAACTTTCGCAGTTCAATTTGCCGGTTTTGGCAAAACTGAGAGGGCCATCGAGATAGCACAGGAAATCCAGGATCCTGACGAGCAGATTAGCTCTTTCTCACAGATAGCTCAAATTCTGACGATCCAAAAAGAGGATGATCTTGCACGACAGGTTTTGAACATGATCACTGACGACGCGAGCAAGTTGACGGCTCTGATCGCAGTCGCTGATGCGAAAGAAAACGCTGGTGAAAATGAGGCAGCGATCGCTCTATTGGGCGAAGCCGCGACATTTTCTGCGAGTGTTCCGCAGCTCGCGTCGCGCTCGAGTGCGTTAAATGATCTAGCGATGCGGTTTGCCGATCATGGCCAGCTGGACAAGACTCGAGAACTATCGCTCGAGAGTTTCGACGTCATCGCTGAAATCCGTGATGAGAGCAGTCAAGCTGTTGCATTAGCAGGACTTGCCGGTGTTTACGCAAAGGCGGGACTAGCTTTAGAGGATGCTGAGACTACCCGAATAAATACTTTGCTAAGGCGTGTTCAGTAGAGGTCGTTGTTGATAAGGTCTTCGAAATCATCGCGTTTTCTGATCAATTCTACATCGCCATTTTCACGAATCAGCACGACAGCCGGCAGAAACCGGCCGTTGTATTGCGATTCCTGCGCAATGGTGTAGGCACCGGTGTTTAGCAGGGCGAGTATTTCGTTCGGCTGCATGCGGCTAGGCAACATGCGATATGGAGGCAATCTCCTTTGCCCTTCGTGATCGAAATATACGTCGCCACCGTCGCACAGTGGGCCAGCCAGTTTGTAAGGGAAATCGTGTGGTTCCGCTGTTCGCCCCGCCGAGACTAGGTGGTAATACCATTTGTAGGTCTCCATCGACAGCAGGTTGTTGAAGCCAGCATCGGTCAATAGCCAATTGTCGTCATCGTGAGAATTTGTGTCCCACTCTCCCTTTAAGTCAAGTGTTATAGCTCCGATGCCCGGTCCGCCGTCCGGTGATAGTGACTCAAGTTCGTGTTGGTGAGCCAACACTTTTTTGTCCAAAGCGAGTCGCATTTTGGCGTCGCGGGTCAGCGGCCTTTTCTTCAGATTTCGCACCGTTGTCAGACATACAGCTGCGTCAGCCATTATGCTTCGGCCGGGTTCAATTAGAATGGTAAGGTCGTCAAAAAGGTAGTTGTCCTTCGCCGAACCTATAGATTCCCGGATAGAATGCCACGCGGCTTCGAGAGCCTCAGACGGCTCGAAATCGGATTCAAACATCTTTTTCTGCTGAGGCGGAAATTCCTTTCCGAGTGAGCGGTCGCGGAGGTAGTTGACCGGGAATCCGCCGCCGATGTTGATGTGGTTTAATGTTTTTCCGGTCTCGTCAAAGATCCGTTTGAGGCCTTCGTAAAGGGTTTCGAGGGCAGCTGTATAAGCGACCGGATCCGGATTTTGTGAGCCGATGTGGAGATGTATGCCGCACAGGTCGAGGTGAGGTGAGTTTTTGAAGTCACGAAAGGCCGAAAATGCCTCGTCCGGCATCATCCCAAATTTTGAGGTGAGCAGAGCAGTCTGCAGGCCCGAATGAGTTCCGCTTTCGATCTCAGGCACGAGCCGCAGGCTGACATTTGCCCGTTTGTTGAGCCTTTTTGCTGTGTCCTCGATCAGCGATAATTCATAAAGAGAATCGACCTGTATCGCGTAGATCTCGGCATTTATGGCGTTTTCGATCTCCCAGACCTCTTTGCTTGTCCCGTTAAAAATGATCTGGTCGCCGCGAAAGCCTATTTTCAACGCTTTCCATAGTTCGCCACCAGAATTGACCTCGATGTCGCAGCCAGCGTCTTTGACAGTGCGGAGTATCGCCATCGTTGACATTGCTTTGGCGGCGTAGCAGACCTTGAGCGGACAACCGATCGCGGCTTCGGATTTTTGCAGACGAGCGATGTTGTGACGAATACGCGACTCGCTAAATACAAACAGCGGTGTACCGTGTTGGCGTGCGAGATCGATCGTGGAAACGCCATCGATGTGGAGTTGGTTGTTGCGGATATCGAGAAAACTCTCTATTTCCCAAGCTTGAGTCATAAGAAACATGAAACCACAGATGAACACAGATGGACACAAATAAAACGAAAAAATTCATATCCGGGTGTATCTGTGTGAATCTGTGGTTAATTTTATGGCCGTTTAGTTAGCTGAATGCCGGTACCGCGCGGATATAGGCCCGGCAGAGAGATCGGCAGGCGGCCTATTATATCCTGCAAACCAAACAACGCGCGAGCAGAGCCGCGCTGGAGGCCGGGCATATCACCGTAGGCGACCATGTAGGTTTTAAGCTGCGGCAAAGCACCGAGAATGTAGGGATTGCCGTAGCTAACGCCGATGACATTTTTGTCCGCGGCCATCAGTTCGCGGAGTATCTTGACACCTGAATCGGGCAGCCCGACGCTGTTTTTCGCCCCGGAACGCACGCGGCCGTAGAGTGCGGCGATAACGATATCCGCTCCATTTACCATGTCATGGGCATTTTTCACTTGCTCATCGGTCGAGTTGTCTTGTAGTAAAGCTGAGGTAAATTTGATTCCGTTTG
>JBKJRA010000179.1:0-5854 GCA_046594975.1 Pyrinomonadaceae bacterium
CGAGATTATCGATATCGTCTTCCCATTCGCGCATTTCGTTGGGAAACAATTCGCTGAAATCTTCGAGCGACGAGCGCTTTGTTTTGCGAGTTTCGGGCTGGTTAAGAGCGGCCTTACGGATCGCGGTCCTGAGCATCTGCATCTCTTGTCCTGTAAGGCTTGAAAAGTAGTTGATATCCGATCCGTCTTCGAATCGCCGTTTCAATGTGGTTCCAAGCTCGGCTTGGCCCAAACTGTCGATCGCTTTTCTAAGCTCGTCCGCGTTTTCGTTGATACGGGCCCTGAAAAACAAGAGGCCTTGATCAACAAATATCTCCAGACGGCTGGATTGATCTTTTCGTCGTTCGAAACGCGCAAGGTTAAAGGAGCATGAGCAAAATGGCTTTGTCTCAAGCTGCTGACGCACATCCGCTGTGCAATCCATGTGATGGATGTTACGGATCAGCGCTTTGGCTCCCACCGAAAAATGCGAGTCGAACCATGCAAGATCTGACAGGGTCTCGAACGCACTCCATTTATCGGATCGTAGTACGGTGCTGAGATTGTCCAACGATGTCTTAGAATTCATCACAGCATCATGTTTTTCGACATAATGATCGATGTAAAGCTGCTTGAAACTATGCCATAACGTGTCGATCTCGTTATTAACAGACGGATCTGCGGCAAAGTAGGACGTCCCCGTCTTGTCGAGCAATGAGCACCGCATTTGCTCGATGTCAGCGTCATCGGTCGTTTCGCAGAGAGCAAGATAAGTCGAAATTTCTTTGCGTTGGGCGGCTCCATCCGTAAAGTAACGAAGGGCTATGAGGTCTTTTTTCTTGCTTTCGTATTCTGTTTCAGAATCAGAAAATAGATCCGCAATACGTTGCAAACACTGGTCGAGTGGAATAACGTTCTGAATTAGAGCGTCGATACTCTCCGCTAAGACACCGAACGTCTTACGTAGATTAGCGGCGATCGTCCAGATAGATGAATTCAGACTTTCGTCAGGAAGCGATTCGAATGTCTCGAGAAACATTGCCTCATTCCAATTCGTCAACCAACCGGTCAAAGTATCGATGATTAACAAACGATCCTCGGAGCGTTCTAATGACTTGATCTGCGTGTTGCCGGAGATCAATATGGCCCATTCTCTGAGACGCTCGCTCGAATAAACCTCGGCAAAGGGCTTGGCGATTCCCTCGATGTCATCCCAGATGATCTGTAGGTCGAGCGAACGCTGGCTGATCCGATTACCGCTGAATGTAACAAAATCGAATTGCCGTTGAGCAACAAGAGCAGTCAATATCAGGTGCTGTGCCTCACGCGTAAGCCCTGACGCAGCAGACCGCATCCGCGATGCAAGATCCGTTATTTTAACGACCGCCTCGTCGTTGATGTGGGCACCGTCAAACGCGGCCCTAACTGCAGGCAACTGCACCAATGTCTCCGAATTTACCGGGACATAGAGATCATCCTGTAATTCGACCAATCCAAGCGGCAAACCAAATGACTCCGCCAGTTTTTGAACATCACTGTTGTTGCGGCCTGCTCCACCGAAAAACTGTCCGGTCAATTTGGCGGCTTCTTTTACACTCAACAGCTGCGAAAAATAAGGATGTTCAGGAAAGCGAAATTCAAAGATCGGTGCGAGCATGATCGTGAACATCTGAGCTAGGGTGTGGACACCTCTCGCCTCTTCGGAAATCGCATATTCTGCTCTACCAATGATCAAACGGCTTTCAATCAAAAAAACTCTCTGCCAGATCTTTTCAACTGCAAGCGACTGGATATGAATTGCGGCCGTAAACTTTTCTTTGAACTGCTCACGGATATCACTATTTGTCTGTAAAACATAGTGCCGTCTTAAAGCATCTATCTCGTCAGACTTTAACTCGCCCAGCTGCCAGTGTATTTGAGTATATTCATTCGATTCAGCGGGCTCAGCGACATTGCTATTTCCAAACGAGACCGTGACGGTCCAATCGGTAACTGGATTTGGTTTACGATCTTGAACCTTATCACCGAGATTCCAAAAGATCTCGCCATGTCTGACCGCACCGCGCCATTCGATCGTGCAGATAGATGAATCATTTTCAAGATCAGTTGAAATGGAAAGATCCGAGTATTTTGCTGTCGCTTGACGGAGTAAAACTGAGGATGCCGTTTCTATAGAAATTGACTTAGCTTCGGCTCCGACACGCTGATTGAGATCATCCTCAGAATTCAGCGTGAAACAGTACTTAATGGAAGCCTCATCACCGTCCGATCTGATTATTGTCTGCGGCTTAGCTACGACAAACGAGTCCAATATTGCTTTTATGTCAATGATCGGGCGTCCGTCACCTTCGTCAACGATCAGCATTGCTGCGGCAAGTTCGTCCGCCGTTGACCCCATGCCATCGAGCGAGAGCATGAAAAGCCCTTTAAGGATCAGCTTGGCAGGTAGTCGTTGATTTACAGGCGTTTTCCCGACGACATCGCGATCAAGCTCGTCAAACATGACAAATGCTTCTTTCAGATCTTTGACCTGCCGTAATCTTGCCTCGACGGCATCAAACACTTCGTCGAGTCCAATAAGAGAATTCGCAGGACGTCCGAGAATTCTTACACCGGCCTCAGCGGCAAAACTAAGCAGCGAGAAATCCTGTACATGTAGCCTTATCAGAGGTGCGATCTCGAGCGTCGCCGGATGCAAAGGATAGAGAGCGGTAAAGCGCGGCTCGCTCCAGCGAAATGCAGTCAGACGGGATGAGTAATTCTTGTAAATGTCATGTAGTATCGGACGTGCCTTCTCCTTTTTAATAAAGATATTAGATTCGACGATCTTGTATAGGTGTTCCTGATCCAGATAATCGATCACGTAGCTTCCCGAGATCGATAAGTTAGCACCGTCAGCACCGGCTATATCATCATCCAAAGCAAGTCCGACAAATATGCCCAGTGATTTCGCCGCTTCAGCCAACTCGCTTAGTATTATGCCGTCGTCTCGCGAGACTCTCAACTCACGTCCGTGTGCCGTATCGACCAGCAAGATGAACGGCTTATCGCCGGCTGCTTGAACCCCTTTCAACAATAATTCATTCAGGGAATTGTTCAATCTTTCCGGCTCGTCACCTATGAGTTTGGCTATAGCAGCCTTGATCTCTTCGAGCAGTGTCGCATGGGAACCACGATGAACAAATGCGACTGATCCATGACGGCGCGGCAAACGCTCGGCACTGGCAGCGACATGTTGATCGGTTATTTTGCTGCGGACATCAGGCTGGGAAAGTATAGCCCCTGTGCACGCCAAGAAATGACTTTTGCCTACCCCACGATATCCCGCGAGTGCAACGGCCTTTCCCTGTCCCGGCCGAACGCTCATAACCGCTTCTAACCATTTAGCCATCAGATCTGCGGTAATATCCGTAAAATGATAACCAGCCAAAGTTTTAGCAGGATCGACGGCGAGGTCAGGCACGTTTGTAAACGAACTCACCTCAACGATATCTCTTACTTTTTCTTCGATGCGTTTCATAAAGCGGGTTCCACAAATATTTTGGGGCGTTTTGATTTTGGGATTAGCAGTAAATATTGGCTAGAGCGAATGCCATTATCATTTTATCAATTTTGCCCGTTTATTAAAACATTATTTCCAATAAGTATTTGCAATAAAAAATACTCGTTGCTGAGCAACAATCACAACTATATTCTTTTCACATGCATCATAACGACGTTGATTTAGTATTACCATCGGGGCTACAATTTCTGTAAACCTCGCAAATAATTTGGAGGCAGTGTATGCATAGCGGAATTATCCAAAAAACCTCGGCTTCGTTTCTTGTAATTAGTCTTTGGCTGAGTGCGATAGCTATCGCACCTGTTGCTGCGTTTGCTCAAACGACATCGCCAACACCGGCCGCGGATAAAGATGCGAAAACTGCGACTCCTACCGCGACGCCCGTTACCGGCCCACTCGGCCCGAAAGATGATCCGTCGCAGATCGGTAAACGCAACATCAACAAAGGCTCAGACAAATTTTTTGGCTGGCTCGGAGGTTCGCAGGAAAAGGAGATGGCCATCGGCCGTCAGCTTGCGATGGAGGTTGAGCAGCAATCAAAATTAGTTGACGATCCCGTCATCACAGAATATGTAAACCGCGTCGGTCAAAACATCGTGCTGCATTCTGATGCTAAAGTTCCTTTTACCATCAAAGTCATCGACAGCGATGAGGTAAACGCTTTCGCCTTGCCTGGGGGATTTTTTTTCGTCAACATAGGCCTGATCCTCGCCGCCGATAACGAAGCCGAGCTTGCCGGCGTTATGGCTCATGAGATCGCACATGTGTGTGCCCGTCATGCCATGGAAAATCAGGGTAAAGGCGCGTTCATGAATTATGCGGCGCTTGCAGGCATTTTGTTTGGCGGAGCGATCGTTAGCAGCGTTCTGCAAAACGGCGGCGGCATCTTGACCGGCCTTGCTTCGCTCAAATTTTCACGTGGTGCCGAAACCGAAGCTGATAACCTTGGTGTCCAGTATCTTTACGCATCGGGTTATGACCCGACGGCGATGTCCACAATGTTTGAAAAATTGGCGTCGCAGAATAAAAAGAAGCCGGGTTCGATCACTAAATTGTTTTCAACCCATCCGCAGTCGGTCGATCGACGCGACACCAGCCTGCAGCTCGTCGCCCGTTTTCCAGAAAAAGAAGAATACGTTATAAGCACGTCTGAATTTCAAAGCGTCAAGAGCCATTTGCTCCGCTTGAGCAACGCCCGTGCAAGTACCTCGCCAGACGTAGGCCAGAATGGTGACGATTCGAGACCGACGCTCAAGAAACGTCAGCCTGACAATCCTGACTCAAACGACGGCACCAGCACGAGCGGCGACCCAAGCTCTTCGTCCGACGGCCCGCCAAAACTTAAGAAACGCGACCAGGAACCCAACCCAACTCCGACTCCGTTGCCGCAAGATCAATAGAGAAATCTGAAAAGGCTGCTTCGAGAGAGGCAGCCTTTTTGGTTGGCAGGTCGTTACGGGGTGGTGACTACGGTGTAGGTTGGTGAAGTGGTGCCGACTTCGGCATTCTTTCTGATGAGAGTTCCGCGATAATCGCGGGTTTCGGGTTCGTCGGGTGGTATCGAAGCGACGTCGTGGATGCCGGGGGACGCGGTGAATACGTCCGCGAGGCTCCAGTCTTCACCTTTTCGTCTAAACTCGACACGCATCGCATCCTGTCCCTGTTTTGAGAAAACTACCTCGACGCGGCTGTCGGACAGGGCTTTGACCTTGAGAGAGGCGGTCAATTCACTCACAACCAAGTTATTGCCCGTATCTACCAGGCCCAGATCTTCGCCGATCGCTTCGGTATATCCGGCGGACGCCTTGATACGTTTGATGATCGCCTTGGCCTCCGGCACGATCCCGAGCGTCTTAGTGTTTGGTACCGCGATGATCGGGAATACAGTCATTGATGGAGCGATACTGTTGTTTAGGCCGTTGAAATAAGTATCTTTTAATTTGGTAAACGATTCTTTGGAATCAGTGACCTGCGGCGTGGTGTTTATCAGGTATTGATAGTTTGCCGCACCTTTGATGATGAAATCGACATCCGCCGCCGAGAGCGCGAGAGTCGCCTGATGAGTCGGAAGTTTCACTGCAAGACCTTGCAGCAGCGAATTGATCCCCGCTTCGTTTTCTGGAAATGGTTTGTCAGCCATTATGGAAAGACCTCCTTTAGTATTATTAGCTTTGTGGAATCTCCACTATTAAGCCAAAAGAAATATAAAAAACCCCTTGAAAAATAATGTCCCCAATATACAATAACTGAAAAATCCATGTCAAATCTAAACTGCCCCGTCCCGGAGAAACCTTGCGGAGAGCCGGAGCAACC
>JBKJRA010000312.1:0-2828 GCA_046594975.1 Pyrinomonadaceae bacterium
AATTTAGGTGACTCGATCACTTCGCGAAGCTGTATCACCTCACGCCTCTGATTAGGCACCTCGATACCGACAAAAGCCTTGCCCGGAATGCGGTCGATGCGGATAGACGGAGCTTTCAGTGCAAGACAAAGGTCATCGACAAGAGCCGTCACACGCGAATATTTGACGCCCGCGGCAGGCTTAAATTCAAACGTCGTCACGACCGGGCCGGGAGCGATATGCACGACCTTCCCGGGCACATTAAACTCTGCGGTCTTCTTTTCGAGCATCGTCGCGAGTTCTCGCAACTCTTTTTCGTTGTGCTTCGTCGCCGCATCCGGCCTGGTCAGCATCGTCGAATTTGGCAGAACGTAGTCGTCGTAATTTTGCGTGCTGACCAGCGGCGAGCCTGCGATCTCATCGTCATCGAACGTCGGCGAGTCATCTTCGGACTCGACAGGCTTTTGCTTTGCTTTAACGACAATCTCTTTGATATCCGGCAGTGACTCGCTGTCGAGAACCGTCTTGTACGGATCTTCTTCGCTGACGTTTTCTATGGTCGGTATCGACGGCTCGTCGTCAAACAAAGGCTCAGCCCGCCCGGCTGTAGCACGATTTGCGAGGGCCTCGATATCGGCAACCGAGATAGTCGGCGGCACAGTATTAACAGATATTTCGCGGCGCTCACGGCGTTTGTCTGCCCGCAATTTCGCGTCGTTGATAATGCCTGAGCGGCCCTCACGGCGTTTGTCACGCCACTCGTCAATGCGAATTCTCACGTTTTCCCAGGCAACATCAAAATTGCTGAGAAATCCGCCTAGCGTAAAATTGGTTATCAGCACGACCGAGCTGGCAAACACCGCAAACAATAAAATTCCGGCTCCGATCCGCCCGATGAAATGTGCCGTACCCTGAGCGGCAGCCTCGCCTACTACGGCTCCATTGCCACCAAATAAAACGATCAAGCCGGCAAGAGTCACAATGAAAAAGAGAAAACCTGCGACACGCAAAAGTCCTGGTACTAGAGTATTTGCCTGGAAAACCCGCCAAGCGATCAATCCTATTAAAAATGGAAAGACATACGCAGCCCAGCCAAATAAATTTGTAAAAACTGCTGCGATCGTCGAGCCTAGTGGGCCGATCCAGTTGTGATAACCAGCAGACGTGCTCTCACAAAAAAAGAAACAACGGTCGGTTGGACTGCTCGTTACGAGGCTTAACAAAACCAAAATCGCCACCGCCGCAACGATGATCGCGACCACGTCGTTCCAATGCGAATGCTTCGCCGCCTTGCCGCTCTTTTTCTTGAGCAAAGTGGTGCCGTCGGCGAGACAAAAATTTATGTCGTCGTCCTTATAGACCTCATTGCACGTCGGACAAACTTTCATCGGAATTAACTACTTCTTTTCTTGCGGCTCTACCGCTAAGCCCTGCGGCGAGGCTTGCCTCGCCGACTACGTTAGATAATGAATCAGGTGGCTATGCCACCGTTTTTAAGCGGCATAGCCGCCAGAGTCTTTTTGGCTATAGCTCGGACAGGCAAGCCAGTCCGCTGTGCATTGCGGCGAGCCGCTAATTACCAGCATTCTTTTTATAAACCAAAAACTCCTTTATAAACTCGTCCAGTTCTCCGTCCAAAACCGCATCAACGTCCGAAGTCTCATGCTTTGTCCGTGTGTCTTTTACCAATCTATACGGGTGCAACACGTAGTTGCGTATCTGCGAGCCGAACGAAATGTCCTGTTTTGTCGCTTCGAGTTCGGATGCCGACTCGCGACGTTTCTCTAATTCAAGCTCATAAAGTTTTGACCGTAGCACATTCATCGCAACCGTTTTGTTCTGCAGCTGCGAACGCTGATTCTGACATGTTACAACAATATTGGTCGGAATATGCGTGATCCTTACAGCGCTGTCAGTAACATTTACATGCTGACCGCCCGCACCCGACGAGCGATAGGTGTCGATACGCAGGTCTTTGTCGTCGATGATGACCTCGATCGTCTCGTCGATCTCAGGGCTGACAAACATCGACGCGAAGGATGTTTCGCGGCTGCCGCCCGAATTGAACGGCGAAATGCGCACAAGGCGATGGACGCCCGCCTCGGTCGCCATCAGCCCGTAAGCATAATCGCCCTCCACACGAAACGTCGCCGATTTAATGCCCGCCTCGCTGCCCGATTGCTCGTCGAGTATCTCGGCCTTAAACCCTTTCTTTTCGCACCAACGCAGATACATCCGCAGCAGCATCTGTGCGAAATCCTGTGCGTCCGTCCCGCCCGCACCCGCCTGTATCGAGCAGATCGCGTTGTTCGCGTCGGTTTCTCCCGAAAGCAAACTCTCGGTCTCCGCCAGGCCGACCTTTTGCTCTAAACGGTTTATGAGTTTATTAAGTTCGATCGCAGAATCAGGGTCCTCGGCGGCGAATTCAAACAAAACCTCAGCGTCGGACAATCCGGTATCAAACACAGCCTGTCTCGCCAAAGCCTTTTCCAAAAAGCTCCGCCGCTGAACGACCTTTTGAGCTTTCTCCTGATCGTCCCAAAAACCCGGCTCGGATAGCAATGATTCGGATTGGTCTAACTCTTTCCGTTTAGCAGGCGCGTCAAAGAAACCTCCCAAGTTGGTTAACTTTGTCTTTGATCTCTTCGAATTTTGTTTGTAGTTCTGTGAGTTCCATTCTTTATTTCCTGTCGCCAATGGCGACGAACATTAAAGCCTAGGGTGCAGCGAGTCTTCGAGCGGAACCCTAGGAAAGTTCAAAATCGCATTCCGTCCCTGCAAGGGACGAACAATCCCACATTGTTGCTCCCTTTCAGGAAGCGAAGTGTTTATCCGTCACCACCTAGGGT
>JBKJRA010000046.1:0-10898 GCA_046594975.1 Pyrinomonadaceae bacterium
ATTCGATCTGGTCATCACCGATCTAGATGTAGAAAAGCTTACGCCTGAAAACTCATTTAATGGAAACGCTCCGGTTTGTCTGCCGAAAACGCTTGATGCCGGGCATTATGGCCAGCGGATCAAGGCTTTTAAGATATGCGCAGCTAATTTTCGCCGCGAAAAATTTGACGAAGAAGAGCTAAAAAATATGGTCGCGACGGTTCTCGATTACAAGATCCGATATGTCGATAAAGAGAGCGTTGTGGCGGATCTGCATGAAAATATTGAGTTTGAACTCCCAAGTGCGATCTCGCTGATGCATATCGTGCTCGAGTATCTGATGAAACGCGTCGAGAAACTCGGTGTTATCAAACCTGAGCATTCAAATCTTTTCGTGGCTCTAGACGAGGCATTTGTTAATGCGGTCAAACACGGCAACAAATTTGATGCGAAAAAGCTGGTGCGTATTTCGGCCGAGATCTCAAAACTAGAGGCTAGATTTACGATCGAAGATGAAGGCGAGGGCTTTGACGTGGACAATATCCCGAACCCGCTCGACCCCGAAAACTTATTAAAAACTTCGGGTCGCGGCGTGCTGTTTATCTATAACATCATGGACGAGGTCAAATACAATGATCGCGGCAACCGTCTGACGATGGTCAAAAAGAGTGATAACCGCGAAGACGTGGAGACGCGGAGAGAGGCAGAAACAACTCCAATAAAATAAGATCTTATCTGTCTGCTCAGCTCCTCAGGGTTTCTGCGGTAAAGTTCATTTATGAAAGTCACGATCGCACAGATCAATACCACCAACGGCGACCTCACGGGCAATACCCTCAAAATAATTCAAGCAATTGATAAAGCTAGGTCTGACGGCTCCGATCTCGTCGTTTTTCCTGAGGTCGTAACGCATGGCTACACTTCACAGGACTGGTTTCAGGACACAGATATTATCGACGCATCGCTCGATCCACTTGAAAGCATTATCCCAGCGACGGTCGGTATCACTGCGATCGTCGGCACGATCCGGCCTAATGACGACAAAGACGGGCGGCGTTTATTTAATTGCGCGGCGGTTATACACGACGGAGCATTGCTCGGATTTGCTGATAAAACTCTGTTGCCGGAGTATGACGTTTTCGATGATCCGCGATACTTTGAGCCGAGCGATGGCGAGCACCGGAGGCTGTTCGAAGTGAAGGGCGTCAAACTCGGCGTCGTCGTTTGTGAAGATTTTTGGAACGATAAAACGTTTTGGAAAGAGCGGCTGTACGAGAGCGACCCGACCGACGAGGTAATCGCAATGGGAGCCGATGTGATCGTCTCGATCAACGCCTCGCCATATAACAAAGGCAAGATCAAGCTCCGCTGTGACATGGTCGCTCATCGTGCCAAACTTCAAAAAAAGCCGATCATTTTTGTAAACCTGGTTGGCGGCAACGACGGAATAATCTTTGACGGAGCCAGCCTGATTGCCGACGAAGAAGGCGATATTATCCTGCAGGCGATGGCGTTTGAGGAATTTGTCGAGACGGTCGAGCTTGACGTTCGCAAACCCGACGCACGAGGCATCACTGGCAATGAGATCGAATCTATCCGTGAGGCTCTGGTGCTCGGCATTCGCGATTACGCACGTAAAAATGGTTTTAAGCAAGCCGTGCTGGGACTGTCAGGCGGCATTGATTCGACGCTAGTTGCGGCTCTCGCGGCCGAAGCGATGGGGCCGGAAAATCTATTGTGCGTGATGATGCCTTCGCCGTTCTCATCTGAGGGCAGCGTAAACGACAGTGTAGAGCTTGTCCAAAATCTAGGCTGCCAGAGCCGCATCGAACCGATCTCCGATACATTCGAAGTATTGCTCAAGCAGATGGGACTGCACAAACCGACCAAGGGCGGCGAGTCGCTTGCGGCGGAAAATATGCAGTCGCGGCTTCGCGGTGTGATATTGATGGCGATCTCAAACGCAGAGGGCCGTCTGCTGCTCTCCACCGGCAATAAATCGGAGCTTGCAGTCGGGTACTGCACCCTCTACGGTGATACAAACGGCGGTCTTGCCGTGCTCGGCGACGTTCTAAAAACCGAGGTCTGGCAAATTTCGCGGCAGATAAACAAAAATGCCGGTCGCGAGATAATTCCCGAAAAGATCATCGACAAAGCCCCGTCGGCCGAACTTGCACCGAACCAATTCGACCAGGACAGCCTGCCGCCTTACGAGCTAATGGATCCGATACTGCAACTGTATTTCGAACAAAAAGCCTCGCCCACCGAGATCATCGCCGCCGGCCACGACGCCGAGCGAGTCTATTGGATCCTCAACAAAGTCGAGCATCCGGCAAACGAATTCAAACGACAACAGCTCCCACCAACGCTCATCATCTCCAAAAATGCCATCGGCATTGGTCGCCGTCGCCCAATTACACATAAATATAGGCGAAATAAACCGACATAATTTCTGCAAGAACATTTGAAGACTCCGTTCAATAAACATCAGCGACGAGCTGCATTTTATAGCGGGGGTTTTATATGTCTAAATTTACTAGTCCTTTGAATTATATTAAGATCGCGAGTCCGTGTCAGGCGGATTGGAACGAGATGTATGGTGACGAGCGAAAGCGTTTTTGCGGTGACTGTAAGCTTAATGTTTACAATCTTTCGGGAATGACAAAAGATGAGGCTGAGGCGTTAGTGATGAATGCCGAGGGACGTTTGTGCGTGCGTTTTTATAAACGTGCGGACGGTAGCGTAATTACCGCAGACTGTCCGGTCGGTTGGGCAAAGATCAAGCAGCGGACAAAGCTCTACGCGACCGCGGTTGCGTCATTGTTAATGGCTCTGTTCACGGGCGTGCTGTTTGTTTCATTTTTCACAAAACAAAAACCGCTGATGGGTGATCTTAGAATCCCATTTACGACACCGACACCGGAGCAGCACACAATGGGTGCAATAGCCGCTCCGCCGCGAAATACTAATTCCAACGCAAACGTCGAAATGGGAAAACCTTCGGTGATACAGGGAAACGTAGCAATAGAGGCACCAAAAAAACAAAAGACGAAATTTGAGATCGGTAAAATGCGGGCGATGCCAAACACAGACCCTAAAGACAGCTAGACAGAATTAGTTTTTAACGTAATAGCCCTGACGTGCACGAACACGTTCGGGTCGACTGGTTAGCTTAACGTCGAGCTTGACGTATTTATTGAGCGGAAAATTCGACTCTGAATAGTACTGGATCAGATATTGCGAACGGAGTTCGCTGGCGAGCTGGCGAAAGATGCGTTCGAGCAATGCCTGATTGTTTCGAACGTTATTTTCGTTTTGATAGACGTCTTTGGTGTCGATCGGTGCAAATTTTGGTAGAAACGCCGTGCCGCCTGTCTCGTCCGCAAAACGCTGCATATTTGACTGGCCAAAGACACTGATCGTATTTAATTGATACGAACTACCGCCCGGATTTATCGAATAGAAAACGGTGTCGGCATTTTGCAACGATTTAAGAACCTTTGCCTGTTCGGCGACCTTAGCTGCGTCACGCGACTTGACACGGAGACTGCGCAGCTTTTCGCCCTGCACATCGTCGGTAATCTTACGCTCTGCTTCCCAGATGGCTTTGATAACGCCGGAGCTATTTGTGTCTTCTCCATCCGAAATAATGACCATCACTTTTCGCGAACCTTGCGGAGTGTTTTTGCCCAGATAATCAGATGCCTCGCGAACAGCATCGTAAAACGCCGTCTGCTCTTTTGTCGGCATGATCGAGCGGATGCTAGCCATTGACTTTTCTGAATTATCACGGCTTTGGACGAGCACGCCTTTGGCACCGACCGTAAATATCGTCGCTCGATCGTTTGCCCGCATCACTTCTTTGAGAAATTTCGCAGCCGTTTCTTGTTCAAATTTGAACATCGTGTCCGTACTCGCCGACACGTCAAATAACAAAGCGATCTCGAGCGGCACGACCTCTGCATCACCAAGATTTTCGATCGTTTGCTGTTTGCTTTCCTCTTCGATACGAAAATCCTTAGCCTTGAGCCCTACTACCGGCTGGCCATTAGCATCCGTGACCGAGACTGGCACGACGACGAGCCTTGATTCGACCTTGATGATCTCGTCGTCCGGTGTCGCCTTGGGCTTTGGAGTCGGTGTCACAGTTTGGCCTAGTGCAAATAACTGACACGTCAGTATTGCCAATATGGTCAAAGTTAATTGTCGAAGACGAATTTGCAGCATTACTTTAGGGCTGGAATAAAATTATTAACAAAGTTAGAGGGCATCAAGGCGGAGTGTGTATTTGATCTCAGCCTCGAGATGCCCTCTGAATAGCGAATTAATGATCGGTCGAAGGCTTAACTTCGACGTTTTGATTGATACCGCGGCTAACCAGGAGCTTGACCTCTACGCGGCGGTTCTGCTCGCGGCCTTCTTTGGTCGAGTTGTCTGCAACGGCCTGTAACTCACCGTAACCGTATGATGTGCTCATACGACGCAATGAGATATTGTGCGTTTCGATCAAGTAATCCTTGACGGCCTGGGCACGGCGTTCGCTGAGGACTTTGTTCCTCTGGGTACCGCCCTCTGCCGAGGCAAAACCGGTGACCTCAATAACATAGCCTTTAAGCGTAGTTGCTGCAGCGGCTACTTGATCGAGCGAAGCCTTTGCTTCTGGTGAAAGCACAGAGCTGTTCACTTTGAAATTGACCGTAGCACTCGACTGAACGACATAATCGTCGAGGTCCGAGATGCGTTTGTTGGTTGCATTTACACCGGCAACCGCTGCATCAGCCGTGTCCTGAGCAGCTTTTGCACCGCCCTTGGCGGCATTTGAGATCGCCATAAGTTCGTCGATCTGCCCGGAAACCTTTTGTGCGTTCTGCTCCGCCGCCGTCATGCGGTCTTCGACAGGTGCCACGCGGCTATCGAGAGATTGTGCCGTCTGCAGGCTTGTCTTATCAAATCGTACCTTGTTGACCGAGACGCTACCCGAAGTATCACCAACTCCTTCGACTTCCATATTCAACCCGCGAACGATCGCAGAGGCTGCGTATTTATCACCGCCGAAAAATCCGTTGCTCTTAACGCTGGCACCCGGCTGCACGACGATCTTAGTATCGACACCGACGGTATCGCGGACGATAAACGTACTTTCGTTTTCTTTAGAAACGACGACACCTTTGATCTTGTATTTTTGACCGGCAACCGCCGCACGCAGCTGACCTCCTTGGGCAAACAAGCTGACCGCACTGAAAATGACGGTCAAAGCGATAATAGATATTTTTTTATACATAATGTGCTCCTCGAAGAAAAAGATTGCAGGCAAAACAACTCCAATAGAATAGACGCGCTATAGCGTCCTTGGGTTGTCGCCTAAAACACAACGTTATCTTAGTAACTAATTTCAAATAGCTATGTCTTATTAAGGACATTAGACACTATTCTACGTCACAAAAACGACCGCAATATTTAAAGCATACAGTAAAATCACCGTTAAATAAATAAAACAGCCTTTGCACTCGCAGCAAGTCAATAAACACTGGCCTCTAGTTAAAAAGTAAAAGGAGCATGTTCGAGATATTGTTTCAAATACGCCAAAAACTTCTCTGCGTCTGAGCCGTCCACGATGCGATGGTCGTAGGTCAGTGCAAAATACGCCATCTGACGGATTGCGACATAATCGTCGCCGTCCGTCGAAGTCAAAACCTTGGTCCGTTTCTCGATAGTGCCAACGCAAAGTATCGCGACCTGCGGCTGATTGATGATCGGTGTGCCGAATAATCCGCCGAAAACTCCTGGATTGGTGATCGTAAAGGTACCGCCCTGCACCTCGTCCGGCTTGAGCCGTTTGGTCCTCGCACGGTCGGCCAGATCATTAGCCGCTGTCGCGAGTTGCGGCAGCGAGAGAGTGTCTGCATTCTTAATGACCGGCACGATCAGGCCCCAATCTAGAGCAACCGCCATGCCAATATTGATGTCGCCTTTATAGACGATATTGTCGCCATCGACCTGCGAATTGACGATGCGAAACTCGCGTATCGCTGCCGTCACAGCCTGGAAAATAAAAGGCATGAATGTGAGCTTTGTGCCAAACCGAGCTTGAAAATCAGCCTGATGCGCGTTACGAAATTTCGCCACGTTTGTCATGTCGATCTCGTAAACGCTCGTCACATGTGCAGATGTCTGCTTCGACATCGTCATATGATCGGCGATCTTTTTACGCATCACCGACATTTTCTCGACGCGGTCTTCCATCGAAACGGCCGTCTGCGGCGGCGTAAACTGGACTTGCGATGTGCTGACTGCTGGTTGCTGACGGCTGATCGCTCCCTTTACCAGCAGATCCTGCGGACGCAGAGCCGCACCGGTTTCGATAAACGACAGAATGTCATGTTTAGTTACGCGTCCGCTAATGCCGCTGCCGGGAATGCGTGTGATATCAACACCGTGCTCGCGTGCGATGTTGCGGACGAGCGGGCTACTCTTCGTGCGGCGAAGCTCATCAAGCGTCGCATTGCCGTTACTGCCACCATTCGAAGTTCCGGCTGCAACTGCCATAGTCTGGACCGGCGGCACAGATTTTGGCGCCTCGACGATCGGCTCACTGCTTACTGCTGACGGCTTACTGCTTATAGTTCCTGCCGCTCCGACCAATGCCAGCACCGACCCGACCTCGACCGTTTCGCCTTCCCGAACATTGATCGCGAGCAGAGTTCCAGCCGCAGGTGACGGAACTTCGGCGTCGACCTTGTCAGTCGAAATTTCGAGCAGAGCCTCGTCTTTTTCGATTGTATCGCCCACGGCCTTGAGCCATTTTGAAACAGTTCCCTCAGTTATAGATTCGCCCATTTGCGGCATCACTACCTCGGCGGCGTCGGAACCAATGGTAGTAGCAGGAGCAGTAGCAGGCGGAGCTGCGACTGGTTCGCTTGGGATTTCTTCGATTACAGGCGTCTCCGCTTCGGTCATTATGGGAGCTTCTTCAACTACAGGCTCTGAGGGCTGACTGCTTACCGCCGACTGCTTACCGCTTACCGGTGCTCCGGCATCGCTTTCTTCGCCTACGATGGCAACCACAGTTCCGACTTCGACCGTATCGCCCTCTTGTGTGCGGATCTCAAGCAGAATACCTGCACCGGGGCTTGGCACTTCGGCATCGACTTTATCGGTCGAGATTTCGAGTATCGCTTCGTCCTTTTCGACACGCTCGCCGACCTGTTTCAGCCATTTCGAGACGGTGCCCTCAGTTATCGATTCGCCCATTTGCGGCATTACAACTTCAACGCTCATATCAACTCCGTGTGGAAAGAATATCAAATAAACAGCATACTAGATTCCCGGACTTATGAGAATTCTCTGTAGTCGCACGGTTGCTATCCCAATGTCTCAAACCTTTCTTTCCGATAGCATATTTTGCTTTTTTCACTATTTTGTAAGACAAATGCCATCAGTTGTCTTACTTTGTCATTCTGTCCCAGATGCTGTGGGACCGGTTAAAACATTGCACATATTAGGCTTGCCCATTTTTTGCCGAGCTGTCCCGGTGTCCCAACTGTCCCAACATTTTTTCACATCAACGGTCACCACACTATACTTTAATAGTCAGACTTTAGTAGTCAGCCCTTCCGCTAAATCGAGATCGGAGGACACGCCTAATCCGTTGCAATCATAGCACAACGTTGCATATAAATCTATTAATTCGTTATCCGTCAGTCGGACCTCTAATCGGGAGGTTAGCCGCCGATCAGGCGTGCGATAAAGAATGCGGCTGCAGCGGCGAGGCTGCCGATGAGACACGTTTGAAATGCGCTCTTGAATGGTTTTGAGCCGGTAAATTGGCCCTTAATATAACCGAAAATGAAAAGTGCGATGACGGTGATCCCGACGGACCATTTTAGGGCCGTGTGAGCCTGAGCGAGCAGAATATAAGGTGCGAGCGGGATCAGACCGCCTAGGATATATGCTCCGCCGATGGTCGCTCCGCTTTGCAGGGCTCGTTTCGGTTTGGGTTTTTCAAGCCCAAGCTCAAACCGCATCATAAAATCTGCAAAATCTTTAGGTCTCGCGGCGAGCGATTCGACTATCGGGGTGCTTTCTTCGCGTGTCAGACCGTAGGTTTCGAGGATTTCGACGACCTCGTCTTTTTCGTGATCAAGCAGATGTTCGATCTCGTGTAGCTCGCGTTTGTATTCGCTGTCGTAATGCTCGGAGTCCGAACGCCCGGCAAGATAACCGCCGAGCCCCATCGCTATCGAGCCCGCGACGATCTCTGCCAGACCGGCGGTCACAATTATGGAGGTCGAATCGATCGCTCCTGAGAGCCCCGCCGCCAGTGCAAACGGCACGGTCAGGCCGTCGGCCATACCGATCACTACATCGCGGACGATCTCGCCGGATGTAAAGTGTTTTTCGATGTGAGGTGTCTGCGACATTGACTGTATTATTTAGCTTATATTTTGCTTCTGATCAACGCCAATGCGTTATCAAAATCATGTATCGCTGGTGAAATAACGATCTGCTTATTATCTGTAAGGACAATGGTTCCATCTGTGCGAACCTCGCTTATCTCGTTCCATGTGGCGAAACGCTTTTTATAAGATACGCCATTTTCGAATATCTGCAGCAGTGTCCGCCGTTGCACGACCCACGAAAACATCGTGAGGATATAGATGAATAAAAACGCCGAAGCCAGAATAAAATAAACCAAATTCTGCCTGACATAATAGCCTAACATCATCGCCAAAAAGAATACGAATGACAGCACCGTTATAAAAACCGCACGCTGAATATGCGCCGGCGAAAGGCCGTAAACAGCGATTATCTTTCCCATTGATCGGTTAGATTCGGTCATTAAACTTCGGCTGTTGTCGGGTCGATGATAGTTTTTACTTCAGAGACGCGGTTGGCTGGAAAGCCGCCCCGCGTCGCGTGTTCACGGATCATTTCTTCATTGGGGGCAATGTAGATGCAATAGATCTTATCGTCCGTAACGTAGCTTTCGAGCCATTGTATCTGCGGCCCGAGATCTTTCAACACGCTGCAAGATGTCTGCGAAACGGCTTGCAGAGCCGCAGCGGGAGACTCTCCGACTCCGGGAATGTCCCTCTCAATAACGTATTTCGGCATATAATTTCTCCATTTGCTAAATTTATTTTCAAATCATACCAAACAAACTAATTTCGAATGTAATTACTGTGGAGCTTGCTGTAAAATAACCCTAAATTAGTTACATCGAAACTAAATCTTGACGCTTCCGTAAAAAAAACAAATGAAAAAAATCCTGATCGTCACAATTACCGTTTTTGTATCTGTGTTTTCAGCCCTCGCACAGCAGCCTGCGCTTACCGCCGCTGACTATGCACGTGCCGAAAAAATGATGGGTTACAATACCTCGCCCCTGGTCGATCGCAACGATGTACGTCCGACGTTTCTACCCGACGGGCGTTTTTGGTATCGCAACCTGACACCGACCGGTGTTGAATATGTTTTGATCGATCCGAAAGATGGTACGCGAAAGGTCGCTGCAAGCTGGGACGGCCTCGGACTTTCTCCCAATGCACCGCGCGACGCATGGCCGAATAACAGCAACGCTATCGTCTCGCCTGACCGAACGAAAGCGGCTTACATAAAAAATTTCAATCTATGGGTTCAGGATAGGGGCGGCAAAGAGACGCAGCTTACGACTGACGGCGTAAAAGATTACGGTTATGCAACCGACAATGCCGGTTGGCAGCACAGCTCGAAAGCAATACTCGTATGGTCGCCGGATTCGAAAAAGATCGCGACATTTCAACAGGACGAACGATCGGTAAGCGACAGCTATCTCATCTCGACTAACGTCGGTGCACCAAAACTCAGCACCTGGAAATCGGCTCTTCCGGGCGACGCTAACATCGCAACGATCCGCCGGGTTATCATTGAGGTCGATACGCCAAAAGTCATCAGCCTTCAGTTGTCACCTGATCCGCACCGCTCAACTCAGTGTGACGATATCTCGTGTGATCGCGACCGCAGGTGGGATGATGTTTATTGGAGCAAAGACGGTACGTCGCTTGCGTTTGTTTCGACCTCAAGAGATCACAAAAAAGAAAATCTTCGCGTCGCTAATGCCTCGACGGGTGCCGTTCGTGACGTTTACGAAGAGGTAAGTGCGACGCAGTTCGAATCCGGCCAAGGAACTACGAGCTGGCGTTATTTACCGGAAAGCAATGAGTTTATTTGGTTTACAGAGAGAAGCGGTTGGGGACATCTATATCTCTATGATCTGACAACCGGCAAGCTGAAGAACGCGATAACCAGCGGGAATTTCGCGGTGTGGAACATCAGCAATGTTGATGAGAAAGGTCGTACCATCTACTTCAACGCAGGAGGACGCGAAGCCGGCAACGATCCATATTTTGGACACTTATATAGAGTTGATTTCGATGGCAAAAATCTCACACTTATTACTCCCGAAAATGCTAATCACGTCATCTCCCCATCGCCGGATTGGAGTTATTTTGTCGACAATTACTCAACGCCCAACACGCCGACAGTATCTGTCGTTCGAGACAATGCGGGTAAACTTATCGCAAATCTAGAAAAAGCAGATATATCACGTCTCTCCGCTACTGGCTGGAAAGCTCCGACGCCGATAACTGTCAAGGCCCGGGACGGCGTAACCGATCTCTACGGTCTGATGTACACACCGACCACGGTTGACCCAAACAAAAAATATCCCATTATCGACTACATATACCCCGGCCCGCAGGGCGGCAGCGTTGGTTCGCGTTCTTTCTCTGGGCGCGATACGAGAACCGGTGAGCAAATGATTTCCCGAGGTGATAATCAGGCTCTCGCGGAATTAGGCTTCGTCGTGATACATCTTGTCGGTATGTGCAACCCGCTCAGATCTAAGGCGTTTCACGATTCGTGCTACGGCAATATGGCCG
>JBKJRA010000127.1:0-3887 GCA_046594975.1 Pyrinomonadaceae bacterium
CCGCGTTTCCGCCTTTGGTCTTAGATTCTCTTCGCGCAAAGGATGGCGGGCATCGACGAGGTCAAGCGTGTTGTCGTCGGTTATCTCGGGGACGACTGCGTTAAATTTGCGGGCGAATTCTACTTTGGCTTTGATGAAATCGAGATGGGCGACGGCGCCCGCGGCCATTTCGACTGCGGGCAATTGCTCACGAAGCGATTCGGTCAGGGCGAACAGGATCCTCGCGATCTCGCGTTCCTCTTTGCCTTTAAGATTTTGCAGCTCGTTGTTTGCCTCGATGGCTTCGAGCGGTTCGACGAAGACCGTCGAACCGCTCGAAGAAAATCCGTGAGCAACGCCAGCGACCTTACCGCGAAAATCGGATTTTACGGGTATGACAAAGCGGTCATTTCGCTGCGTGACGATCACGTCCTGGATGGCGTTTCCGGCAGCACGCATTGCGGATTCGAGCGATCTTGTCAGTCGGCCACGTTGGGCACTGATCTCGCGGCGGAGCTTAGCAAGCTCCGGCGAAGCCGAATCGTCGATCTCGCCGCCGGGCAGCAATTTCTTATTTATCTGGCCTAAGACGGAGAGCAACTCGGGCGAAATTTGCTCGACAGCGTTCCACAGGATCGGTGCCGTTTCCTTTTCCGGTTGGATCGCGGAGCGTGTAAATAGAGCTTGATTACAAACGCGGGCGATCTCTAGCAGCAAGTTTGGTTCGAGAGCGGCGTTTTTTATCTTGAGGATCGCGACGGCGTCGGACGGATCTTGCAGTCCGCTGAACGACCACGTGACCTGTTTTTCTTCCG
The DNA here is from genome assembly GCA_046594975.1 of Pyrinomonadaceae bacterium. Classification (GTDB taxonomy): domain Bacteria; phylum Acidobacteriota; class Blastocatellia; order Pyrinomonadales; family Pyrinomonadaceae; genus OLB17. The sequence goes on from JBKJRA010000127.1 coordinate 795, forward strand.
ATAGAGTAATGGTTTCGGTCATCGCGGCGAGGGCTTCGTCAAGCTCTAGGCGATTTGTCAGCGGACGCAGATCGGCGAACCGCTCAACGCCCATTGGCGTTTGAGCGTGACGGCTGAAAAGCTCTAGGAGCTTGGCGTATTCCAGTGTGTCTAAAGAAAAACTCATAAAGACATTTAGCCGCAGATGAACGCAGACTGGCGCGGATCAGAAAGAAGATAGAATTTTAAATGAACTGATCTGTTCATATCTTCTCTATCCGCGTTTATCCGCGGCTAATTCCTAACTGACTTCAATGCCTTTCCAAAATGCGACGTAGCCTTCGATATTCTTGGCGTCGTCTTTTGCTTCGGGATAATACCACGCCGCATCTTTATTGATGTCACCATTTACGGTGACGTCATAGTAGCTTGCCGTGCCTTTCCATCCACAAACTGTATGAGTTTCAGAAGGTGAAAAATGCTCTTGTTTGATGCTATCAGCGGGGAAATAGTGATTTCCCTCGACCACGACCGTGTTATTGCTTTCGGCGATAGTTTCGCCGTTCCATATTGCTTTCATAATTATAAGAACCTCTCCCTGACATCCGGCGTTGGCAGCATACAGGCGTCTTGGCGGCCGAATAGGCGATAGCGATTTTTTGCAAACAGTTTATAAGCCCAATCGCGGATAAATACCGGGACGATGATAAATACATACCCGAGCGACCAAATACCGCCGAGGCCTTTGGCGACAAGTAGTCCGGCCGTCGAGTGTAAATATGCTTTATCGTTTTCGACCAAGATTATTGAATCAATATCGTTGCCAATGTTGTATTTGGCCTTCATCTCTTCGCCGATCTCAGATTGGAGCGGTGCGAATTTGAACTTTTTCTCGCTGTCGTGGCGAATGATAAAGTTGACGGCACCATTGCAAAAATTGCAGACACCGTCAAAAAGGATGACCGGATTCATATTTAAAATTCTACCGCATAAAACGGATAGATTTCAGTGGAGTAAGCGAATAAACTCAGGATATGGAAAACGAGCTGTTTTGGAAAGCTATACAAGATCGAGATGCCAGGTTTAACGGAGCGTTTGTTTTCGGTGTGAAAACGACGGGAATTTTTTGTAAGCCTTCGTGCTCGGCGAGACCTGCGAAACGTGAGAATGTGGTCTTTTTTGACGCGGTGAAAGCCGCTGAACAGAATGGATTTCGCTCGTGTTTGCGGTGCAAACCGACGCTCGAAAACGCGGTCGATCCGCAGATCGAGATGGTTATCAAGGCGTGTTCGCTTATTGAGAAAGACGATCCATTGAGTCTCGAAGATCTGAGTATCGAATTGGGACTGAGCACGGCGCATTTTCAACGGACGTTTACTGAGATAGTCGGTGTGAGCCCAAAGAAATACGCAGAGATTAAGCGATTTGAGAAATTCAAGGACGAGGTCCGCGGCGGCAGCGATCTCGTAACTGCAATGTACGAAGCGGGTTACGGTTCGAGTAGCCGTTTGTATGAAAAGGCGTCGGAGAATCTGGGAATGACGCCCGCGACCTATAAAAAAGGTGGAAAAGGAATGAACATAAATTACATAATTACGGAATGTGAGCTCGGGAAACTGCTTGTGGCGAGGACGAAGCGGGGAATTTGCAGTATGACGTTTGGGGATTCAAATAAGGATCTTGCGGCGGCTTTGCACTCGGAATTTCCCAACGCGGAAATCACTGAGGACGCGGATAATGTAGGAACGGCTGTCGAGGCGATCATTAAGTATTTGGCAGGGAAAAACAAACGGCTCGTGCTGCCGCTCGATCTGCAGGCGACGGCGTTTCAGATGCAGGTGTGGGATTTCTTAAGAAAAATACCGTATGGCGAGACGCGTTCGTATAGCGAGATCGCTGAGGAAATGGGTGATAAGAAAAAGGTGCGCGCAGTTGCGGGTGCGTGTGCGAAAAATCGCGTCGCAATTGTGATACCGTGTCACCGCGTTATCGCTAGCGACGGCAAATTGAGCGGGTATCGATGGGGCGTCGAGCGTAAAAAAGCACTTTTAACAAAAGAGCAGACAAACTAGTTTGTTTCCAAAGGACACGAAAAGTTTTGGATGCTGCAATATAGTTTGCGTGTCTGAAACTTTTTTTATATGCTCTTGCGTAATAACAATTTCACAGCAGTCTAATTTGGTTTTTCAAAAATTAAAGTTATGAGATCAAAGCTACTTTTGCTCGTCGGCGTGGCTATCAGTTTATTTTTTGCCGTCTCGGCAAATGCGCAGAGCTACGCGATCACTAATGCGAAGATCGTAACGGTTTCGGGGGCGACCATCGAAAAAGGCACGATCGTTATCCGTAACGGGTTGATCGAATCTGTCGGAGCGAGTGTTGCAACGCCGGCCGACGCACAGATATTCGATGCCATAGGTTTAACGGTTTATCCGGGTTTCATTGACGCGCTGACCACGCTTGGACTACCGCAAACTGCGGCACCGGTTGGTGGACGATTTGGCGGCGGCCCACAGACATCTGCAGCTCCGACGGCTCCAACATCCAATTCGAATTATCCTGCCGGGTTGCGGCCGGAAGATTCGGCAATTGATGACATCCGTGCGGGTGAATCACAGTTTGATGCAAGCCGAAATGCCGGTATCACGACGGTTTTGACCATCGGTCGTGCGGGGATTTTCAACGGCCAGTCGGCGGTGATTGACCTTGCGGGTGATTCCGTTTCTGCGATGGTCGTGAAATCGTCGTTTGCAGAACACATTTCATTCAACACGATCCAAGGTCAATATCCGGGTTCGTTGCTCGGCACTTTTGCGGCTCTAAGGCAGATGTTTTATGACGCACAGCGGCTACAAGAAATACAAAAAATGTATGCTGCAAATCCCAAAGGAATGAAGCGTCCCGACGCTGACAAATCTCTGGAGGCTTTATATCCGCTGATAAATCGTCAGATGCCGGTCGTATTTAACGCAAACTCTGAGCGTGAGATAATTCGTGCATTGGGGTTGATCGCGGAGTTCAAACTCAATGGCATCATCGGCGGCGGGCAAGAATCGTGGAAGGTCGCAGACCGTCTGAAAGCACAAAATGTGGCTGTTATACTCTCGCTAAATT
>JBKJRA010000214.1:0-9844 GCA_046594975.1 Pyrinomonadaceae bacterium
TGAAAAAGATGTATTTGCCTTTCGGATAGCGTTCGATCGTCGAGAGCGTCTTGCCGCGTTCGATGCCTACATACTTTAAATTAGCGTCGCTCGCCGCCGCTGCTGCCGACGCACCGCCGGGACCAATCCCTATGATCGCAACGTCGTAATCGGCCTTTGGCTCCGGCGCGGCAGTTTTCATCTCGGCAGCGATGTGAGCGATCACGTCTGCACCTTCTTTTACGGCATTTTTGATAAGCGGCACGCCCGAAACATCGCCTATGATGTAGCAGCCCGGTACATTCGTCTGAAAAGTCGCACCGTCGCGCGTCGGCGTCGGCATTGAGCGGACGTCTTTGGTCGTGTTGATGATGATGCACGCTTTCGGATTGACGGGACACTCTGCCTGACAGGCGGTGTCTTCCATACATAGGTCAGGTGCGACTGCGGATGCGGTGCCGTCAACTATCGCCAGCACATCGTGCGGACACGCATCAACGCACGCCTGACAGCCGATGCAGCGTTCGGCAAAGATAACAGGGTGCGGATACGAAGGGCCGCGGTATTTGTCGAGACCGAGATCTTTCAGCTCCGGCGAGGTGAGCACGCGGATATTTGGCGGCGGTGCGGCTTGATTATCTTTCGAGCGGAAAAAACCGAACGCCCTAGCCGAATCATTTACCAAAACTAAAAACCCAAGCCCAAACACGACCAAAGCGATGCTCGCCCAGCCCATCCACGTCAGCCCGCCGTACATCACGGCCGCATCCGCGCCAAACATCCGGTTGAGCCAGATGAGCAGGCCGATCATGCCGAGACTGATTATGAGATGAAACGCTTTCATTTTTCCTCGAGCCGTTTTATCTGCGCGGCAACCGCATCATTTCTGCGTTTCAGAGATTCCTCAGACAAAAATTCGCTCCAGCGTGTGCCGCTGTAAGCGTGCTGAACGTGGCACGAGATGCAATTGACCTGTCCCGCAATAAATCGTGAGTCGCGATTTTCACTCCCGACAGGTGAGGTATGACACACCGCACACGTTTGTTTCGGCGTCACGCGGTCGATCGGCGTAAAGCTTTTATGGCAGCTAGAGCACGAAACGAGGCCCATTTTATCGCCTGTAACACCCGCCGGAGCCGTCAGTCGTGCAACGTGGACCGAATGAAAATGACGGCTCAGACGGGCTTGTTCGTCCTTGTCCCCTGTAGCAGGCGAATTGATCTCTGGGATCACCTCGGCAACTTCTTTATAAACACCTTTCCATTTCCAGATGCCATTAACGACCGGATAACCATACGATCCATTATGCGGCGTATTGACGGTTTTGCCATTAAAAGACTTGGTTGTGCCGTTGTTATGACAGGCCGCACAGCTCTGTATCGCCGAAGCGACCAAGTCGTTTTGATTGCCCTTATGCTCCTGATGGCAGACGGTGCAAGTTACGCCCGCCTCTTGGTGAGCCTTTGTGTTCGACGCGTGAAACTGCTCAGCGGTGTGACATTGGATGCAGGCATTTTCGAGCGGCTGATTCGGCGTGTGACACGTCGTGCAGGAATTGCCGTTGCTTGCCGCAGCGATCACGCTGCCGTCGATCTTAGCGGCGTGCGGATTTGCGAGCGGTTCGGGTGAGTAAACCTGCGGATAGCGAAAATATGCAAATGCAGCTATCGCACCGACAATGAGAAACGCCCAAATAAACAGACCGATCTGCCAAGGCCGCCGCAGGTCCCCGGTCGGTTTCCAGTTAAACATTGCCTTGCCTGGAATGGGTTTTTCGGTCGGTCTTAATCTGGTTCCCCAATCTTCTTTATCACGTGTTCGCTTTTCCCAGAAAACATCGAGGACGCCGCCCTGATCATCTGAGTCTATCTCGGCAGTCGCTTTGGGTTTAGCTCCGACATCCGCTACCGCAGCACGCTGAACCATTAGCAAAAGAGCGTCGTTTACCTTCTCGACCTCGATCGTAAACGGCCCGATCTGGATCGTGTCGCCGTCTGCCAAAACATCGCTCTTTTTCGGCCCAAGCAGACGGCCGTTGACAGTCAAAGTATTGCTCGTGGACAGGTTTGCTATTGTGAATGTTGTGTCTATGCAATTGATGCCGGCGTGAACCCTCGAAACCGTGCTGTGGTCGAGACATATCTCGCAGCTATCGAGACGGCCGATCAAGATCGCATCTTTATCGATCTCGACGGGCGCGTCTGTGCTGTCCGCGTAACTGATCCTGAATTTTCGAAAGTCCAGTTTCATCTCACATTAAAATAAACAGCTTGAGCAACATGCACCGCCATCAGCACCAACATCAGCGAAGTAAACAGCACGTGCGGAGCGACCCATATTTTCAGCAGCCGATGTAAATAAACTAGTGCATCGACGCGGCGGAGCGTGGCGGCGTTTTCGACGGTCTCCATCAAGCGTGCGTCGTCGATCCGGGACAAACCATCTGCCGCGTCGCTAAACTCTTGCCGGGCCGCCGCAAGCATCGTAGGCAGATCTTCTCTTCGAATATACTGCCTAAAAAGATAGCCAAGGCCGAGAAACCGGCGGCGTACCTTTCGCTCGATCAATTGTTTTAAGTCGTTATTTTCCGCCTGCTCAACCGCCAAGACCAACTCCGCTCTCAGCTCCTCACGACGCATTTCGAGGTCTTCGACAAGCAGAGGCTCGCGCTCGATGCGCGTCATAAATTTCGGCACGATCGCATAGCACAACGCTCCGAAAATACCCGAAAAAATAACCATGTCGAACGAGATCATCAGACAGGTCGTCAGCAATCCGCCCGAACTCGAACCGCCATGAACAAGCAGCAAGATTCCGGCCAATATGCCCAAATATATATGCGAGAGCATCCAGTAACGCAATGCTCCGTCACGTCGGCGATATATCTTTTTCCTGAATGGATAAGCCATCACCCACGCAATGCTGGCAAGTCCCGTCAGTCCTGTCAGCCAACGCATCGTCACCCAAGTGCCCGGGCTGAGGGCGATGTCCTGTCGAAATTTGTAAGTCGCCCATACTGACATACCGCCAAGAGCGATCACCATTACAAAACCCAACACGTGCCAAATCGTCGCCCACAGGTCGAATTTGTGAATATTCTCACCGATCGCGTGAGTTTTGCTGCGTTGGATCAGGCCGATCGATTCGTTGACCTCGTCAAAATACTCACGCGGATTTACGCGAACCAAGGCACCTGTGGGGCAATTTTCCTCGCAGGAATATGCAGCTTCTTTCGCTCCGGGCGGGTTCAACCCGGTATCGTTGCAAAGATTACATTTGATCGCAAGCAGGTTTTCGGTCTGTGTGACAGGCGGCGGGATCTTGTCTTCGGTTAATTTGAACGGCGATAAAAGCGATGCGAGACGGCTCCCTTCGGAATCCGGTATCGCACCTGCCCGCACGATCATCGAGATCGCATTGTATGGACATTGTGTGGCACAGTCGCCGCAGCCGATACATGTGACGGGATTGATATCGATCTCGCCGTTTGGAAAACGGGCTATCGCGCCCGTCGGGCAGCCGGTTAGACATTCCGCGTCCTGACAGTGCATACAGACGGACGGCACGAGAATGCTCTGGGTCGCAGGTTTATTGGCTTTTACAGGACGCTCAATATGAATGCCGCGCCGGACTAGCCGCGAATTACCGTGAACATGGTGACACGCGAGCGAGCAATTGCCGCAGCGAATACATTTCGCCATGTCCATCACGAGCAGGTTAATGCCGTCCACAACGCCTGTCTCTATCTCTTTTGTTGTGGCGGAAACGACGCGTGTGTCCGAGGGATGTGCCGGCACGGGCGACTCGTTTCCCGTCGAGCTTTTTAGAAAAGGCACGACCGCCTCGCTCATTTCTCGGTCTTCACGCAGACGGCTTACGGCGATCTCGATCACCTCTGCGCGACCGCGAACGGTCGCAGTATATTTCCAGTCACCTGCACTATCGACGGCATCAAGCCCTAAACACGTTCCGGCGCCGAGAAAATCAAGGCCTATCGACTCGTCCGATTCGATAAGCAGATCGGCCGCTTTCGGATTAAACGCCGCACCGCTGACGCGCTGGATCCAGCCATTGCGGACAAAAACGACGCGGTTTATCGGGTCACCCTCGTTAAACAGCACATGATCTTTTTCATAGACCGCAAAACGTGCAGAATCGTCGAGCCGTTTGAGCACCGCCGGATCGATATCCGCTTGTGTAAAATCCTTGATCTCGTTTAGCGTCAGCGACAGGCCGTAAGCTCGATAGTTGCGGTCGAGGGCACGGCCAAATTTTGGCAATTTACGCAGGAGACGAATTGCTGGGCGTGTAAATTCGAGAACTAATGCAGGTTCATTTCCCTCGGCGACGGAAACGGTCGCCGTTCGCGGCGTGCCTGAGAGCAGTGCCATTTCACCAAACGAATTCCCAGCCGGGATCTCACCTACTTTTCGGCGTTTATTGCCTTGTTCGGTTATGGATGCTTCGAGACGGCCTGCGACGAGGATGTAAAAAATGCTGCTTTCCCAGCTGTTTTCTTCGACGATTATCTCGCCGGGCTGAAATTCGAGCAAGCGATTATACGGGCCGACCTGTTTGCCGCGATAGCTGCGGCCAAACAGGATGATGTCCATATCAAGTTCGTTCTTAAACTCGCCGTTTGGCAATTTTTCGACGAGTTCCGAAACGATCTCAACATTTCGAAACGCCCCTATTATCTGCTCGTGATTTTCTATTACACGCGGCATCGTTAATCGAACTGTTATTAGAAAACTTAGGGATCAACCAAAACGCGACCACATATACAAACCGACTGCGATCGCTGCAATAAGCAAAATAATCAAAAGAATGATCACTATCACGCCAATGATCATCCATGTATTAGAACCGCCCTGTTTTGGTGTTTCCACCTCAACTGCAAGCCTTGTCACTTGCTGTGTCGCCGGCTGCAAAACTTGCTGCACTGGTTGAACTGCTGGTCTGTAAACCGGTGCCGCCGGCTGCACGACCTCGACCTCCGGCCTATCCGGAGTGGCAGATATATTCAGCCCCATGTCGGACAACATCTGATTGTACATCGTGTTGCCGAGCTGCATTGTGCCGTCGAGTTGGTTAAACTCGGACGATTTTTCACGGGTATTTTCTTCGACAAAAGCACGGCCGCAACTAGGGCAAAACGCCTTTGCCTCGTCCATCATCTCCCCGCATTTGTCACATTCGCGCAGGCTCATTTACTAATTTGCCTTGTGACAAATGGTGCAGTCTTTCGACGTTGCAAAACCGGGTTTCTTTTTCAATTCGGGCCGCAGCTTAAATGCCGCATCATGACACGTATTGCAATTAATATGAAACGCAAGTTCGTTGGTCATGTCTTTGGTTTTTGCCTTGCCGCCCTCGGTATATGTTGCGGTTGGCATCGTCTTTCCTTCGGGAACATTGCCATCCTGAAAATGACACGCGCGGCACTCGCTTACTTTCTGCGAAGAGGTTTGGAATACGTCCAAGGTCAGGGCAACATCGCGCTCCGAGGTAACATCCGGCAGCTTGAGGGCGGATTTCGGCTGATCCGTGTGATGGCATTCGGTACAGGCCATGACCGATGTGCCGTCTGGGCTGTATTTTTCAAAAGCGTGTTTGTCGTGATCAAATGCGACCTCGCCATATTCGGAAAGGCTGTCTTTGCCAAGGGCAAATGTTTTGGGGATCGTTTTGCCGCCGGCTGCAGGTTTTGCCGGAGCGGTGTTGGCAGTTGTGTTTGCGGCAGTATTCGCTGGTTTTACATTTGCCGCGACGGGCGTCGGAGTAGGTGAACCTGATGTGCCTACGGATGTTGCACCGGCTCTGGTAAATACCAAACCTAGAACAAAAACGCCAAAAATTGCTACTGCGATAAACTTAGCTGAATTCTTCATAAAACTACACCTGACCTATTAAATGGTTGACCCTATTAGAACCTCTTTTTGATGCAAATGTCAATGTTTTCATAGATGCCCCAAAATGCTCTAAGGGTTGCGGAAAATTAGACCTTAATTTATCGGAGCAGCAGCATCAGGTGTCGAGGGAGCGGGCGTTTTTGGCCCTATTGCGGAAAACCCCGATCCTTTATGACATTTGGTGCAGCTGCCGACGTCAAGCGGGTTGTTGCCTGTAAATGCGCGGCGTCCGTTATGACACGCAAGGCAATTATTGCCGGGTCCGGTCCGGTGTTCGAGTATCGTGATATTTGAGACTTGACGGCCAAGAGCCGCACCCGCGATAACGTTATGACACTCGTTACAGCTCACGCCCTGCCGTGCTGAATGATCACCGTGGCGGAAAATCGCCCTAAAATTGTAGTCTGATTGGGTTGTCCGGTTATACGGCCCGAGTGCGTGGCAAACCGTACACGATCCGATCTTGCTTTCGGCAGTGTGACACGTATAGCAGCTGGCGTGCGTATCGATGCCGGACTGTATCGACTGCCCCGGTCCTGACGGCGAATGGCAAAACGCACAGCCCTGAGCAGGTCGTCCCTTTCCGGTTTCGTGCGCAGCGTGGTCAAACTTCATGTTAAACCCCTCGATAAACTTTGCCGGAAATGCCTTCGTCGTAGGCGGATCCGCGTCCATCTTATCGTGACAGATCGCGCACATCGCCGGTTTTTCGCCCGGATTTGTAAATTGGCTCAGGTGGCAGCCGACGCACGAATCGTGTCCGGCGTATTCGAGCTCACGGCTTTTTCCTTCGCGGTGATGGCACGAAGCGCAGTCAAACTGTTTATGTTCCGCGACAGTGTGTGAAAACTTTGAAAAGGTTGTGTCGGAGACATTTACGACAGGCGGTACAGGCGTTTCAGATGCGGTCAGCGGAACCGGCGTTTTTTCACCCTGTTTGAGGCAGCTCGCAGCAAACACTATCAAGGCCGCCAACAATAGAGCAGCCTTGATCGCATTTTTTCTGCTTGCGGACACACTCATTGATCAGGGTTTTCGATGGCTCACCGGAATATCATAACGCCCGATCGCCGTCGTGTGGCAATACGCACATTGAAACGCCGGCTGCTTGTTCTTGGCACTTTCGTCTCGTTTATTAAATTCTTCCAGGATATCCTTATCATGACATTTTGCACACGACTGAAACGGCACATCCGCGTCTTTCATCTTGCTCACATCCGAGTTTTGGACGATCCGAACATGGCATGTCGTACAGTCGCTCTTAGCGTGATTGGTCGAATTGTGATCGAATTTCAGCGAATAACGGGCCGTTGCTTTTGATTCGAAATACGGTTTGAAAGGTTCGGTCAACGTGTGGCAGCCCGCACAGTTTCGTGATGTAGGTTGGACATTTTGATAATGACAGGTAAAGCAAGATGCATGTGATTCCGGAGATTCTTTGAAAAACTCAGCAGTCGCCTTTGATGTCGGCGTAAATGTGTCTGCCGCAGCCTCAGCGAGAGGCTTTTCTCCGGTGATCGTCCGCACCGTAAATCTTGGCAATTGCGATGCTGACGCATGACAGATCGCGCAATTGTAAAACTGAGGCTTATCGTCCGGCACGGCAGGCGTAAAACTAGTAAAGACAAAATGAGCGACAGCTACATCCGGCCGTTTTTCATTTGCGGCGATCAGGTTTTGATGAACGTCATGCGGAAAATTGATGTTGAATTGCCGTCCGTGCGATTTCACGGGAAATGCCAGTAGTGCCCTCGCCTTCATCGTCGGCACGGTGTGACATGTCCCGCAAAAAGCTCCGCCGTTGCTGTAGATATCCTTTGTATGGCAGCTGAAACATGACGCGTGCGACGGAAAATTGACGACATCCGGATACGGGCTTTGCTTATCACTGCGGGCCGACGACCAATTACTGGTTGGCATATTATGACACGAGGAACAATCTTTGTATTTTCCTGTCTTATGCGCCGATGTGTTGTGCGAAAACGCTCTCTTTTGTGCCTGTGATGGCGCTAAAAAGCTCGCCGCGAACATGATCGCGACCGCCAGAAATATTAATATTTGCACTCTGTTTTTCAAGATGCTTTACAACTTTCTGTCATACAAACCTGTAGGTCGTTTACAAAGACCTCGCAATTTTTTACAGGCTTTTTGCTATCCGGAACGAGCAGATTTACGACCGCTCTCTTTTCTGTACCGATCTCGATCTCGCAGGCCCAGAGATAGCTCTTGCCGCCGAATTCGATCGGCAAAATGTTTGAGATCAAGTAAGTCTCTGTTTTTTTGCTTTCGGTAACCGCTAGCGGAACATCCATAAATATCGCCTTCACCGTCACGCTGTCGGTCATCGATGATTGCAGCGGTTTGATCGTGCCGAGCAAGCTGTCGGTCAGCGTCCGGCGCTCGCGAAAAAATCCGCTAGTCAACGTCGGCGGCATATTTGTGATTATCCAGTCGCGGGCGATAGTCGCCAGCCCTTTGAACTGCTTCAAACCTTTGTCATACGAAGCCTGAAACTCCGGAACCTTGGCGATGTCATCGGTTGCGACGGTTCGGCAAAATGGCGACTCGCAGTTTTCGGCCTGCAGCCAACAGATATATTGAGGGCTCGCCTGCATCTGTGTGTAAAAACAGTCGCGGGAATTTATCTTTGCCGTACGCAGACGCGTGACCAGATCTTTGTTATCTTTCAGCCCGCCCTTTATCAGGTAAAAGCGTTTTCGCGACAGCTTTTCCTGTTTGCCGCCGATCTTGACCCTACCTGAAACCTCGACCGAGCCGAGGTCTTGCGCGGCTGCAAACACCGACCCGACCGATGTTAGCAAGACGACCAGCAATAAATAACGCAAACAGAGCATTGTCGTTAATTAAAGGAACGGACGTGCCGGGAATTTTAGGAACGGCAGCCGGACTCCGCGAACAAAAATTTGGTCCGAACGAATACTTGCCGGCGGCGGAAAAAGATTTGCTCCGCCCGCAGAGATCAGATCATCCTGCTCGATACCGTCACCGCTGACACCGATCGCACCGACAAGTGTCGAGCCGCGATAGAGCGGGATTCCGCCGGCAAAGATCTGTATTCCGTTCTTGATCTCAGCGATGGCCGAACACGGACATGGAGCGAGGGCGGAACGCCTGTACCCGCGCGCACGTTGTGCCTCTCCGCCTCTTATGCCGATAAGATCGCCCTTTCGCGGGGCCGGTGCGGCGCAAGGCGTGGTCAAAGCCAATTTGACCAGATCAAGCTGTAAACCGTCATTGAACGGGCTCCAATCAGCCAAAGGAGTGCTGAAAGGGCCTTGCGATGAATTATTAATACCATCCGGAAACAAAGGCCTGTGAAGAAACCCAAACCCGCGTGCGCTGAACGCGATCGCTCCGTTTAGGCCGAGTCCGTCCGCCGACGCTCGATTAACATAACCCGCAAATCCGGCGGCATTTAGCTTAGTGCCTGCATCGGTGCGCGCGAAGAAATTAGCTGTCCGAGCCTTTTGCACCGCAACGTCGAGCCCAAAGACAGGTGCGTCAAGTTGGCGAAAGATGCCGAGCACTTTGCCGTCAGTATCGACGACCGACATCGTCACTCGTGCATTGCTTCCGATAGGTTGACGAATACCCGCACGGGTCCGGTTTGCATAGTCTGCGGCGGCTCCGAGTATCTGATTGACCTCAGCGGCTGTCAGATTTGAGCCTGCGATTGTCGGAAATCTCGTACTATACTGTCCACTTACACCATTTAATACGCCCGGAATAAAATCGCTCGCCGGTGTAGCTATCACGGGGCTTGTAACAACGCCCGGCAAGCTGCCAAAAGCGATGGTCGGAACCACCGGAGCACTCGCAACATTAGAAAAAGGTAAACGAATGCCGCCGACGAGGATGTTGTCAGCACGGATCACGAGTGGAGCTTCAAACCCGCGTGTTGCCGCTACCGCTACCAGCTCTTCGAATGGCTG
>JBKJRA010000245.1:0-15327 GCA_046594975.1 Pyrinomonadaceae bacterium
CGATGCCAAAAATTAAATGGGCCCAAGACATATTTGCCTCGATTTTGGCACGTTTTCCGAACATTGTCATCGGTAGAGCATTGCTATATTTTATCGGCAACCGTTTGACATAAAACCGTCTCTAACCACAGAATTACGGTGAGTCAGCTAATTAATCCAACAGTTCGAGGACAACTAAATGAAAATTAATATTCGTACAGCGTTCGTATTGTCAGCATTTGCTATCCTTTTGACGTTTGCGTCCATCAGCTTTGGACAGCCTATTGTCGGCGGTTATAAGGCCGTGGCGAATAACGACAAAGACGCAAAAGCCGCTGCGGATTACGCCGTAGATACACAGGCGACAAAAGCTAAGAAAGACCTCGATCTGCTTGATGTAGTCAAGGCCGAGCGTCAGATCGTGGCGGGCACGAATTACCGCCTTTGTTTAAAGATCGACGAAGACCGGAATGATATGTCATACGTGCAGGCCGTAGTCTATAGAAACCTGCAAAACAAATATGAGCTGACTAGCTGGAAAGTGTCGACATGCGGGGGAACATCTGCTGCTGCAAAGACAGACGGATTTAAGCCCCTGGAAAAAGACCACGCGGGCGCGGGTCTCGCGGCTGATTTTGCAGTAAAGGAAAAATCCAAGACCATGAAGCCGGGTTATATGCTCGAAGAGGTCGTCAAGGCCGAGATGAAAGAGGGAACTGGTTCGAAAATAGGCAGCGGTGATTTTCGCGATTGTCTGAAAGTGTCTTTGAACCGTAATTCGTCATTCGTCCAGGCTGTTGTATCGATGGACCAATATAACAATTTCAAATTGATCAGCTGGGAAAATTCGAAATGCGGCGGTGACAGATATTCGCCGGTCGAGAAAACACACCCAGGCGCCGGGCTTGCTGCGGATTTTGCCGTAAAAGAAGAGTCGAATGTGATGAAAACGCCCGTAGAACTGGTGAGTATCGTAAAGGCCGAGACGGAGAGCGGCCCTAGAATGGGCAGTACAAATTTCCGGCTTTGTCTCATCGCAAGCGGCAAAGGCGTTGGACCCGGTTATCAGGCGATAGTTTCCATGGATCAGTATTCCAATCTCAAGTTGGTTAGCTGGACGGCCTCAAAATGCGTCGAAACCGACGGTGATTATGAGCCCGTCGAAAAGGGATTTACGGCCGGAGTTGATATGGCCGCAGATTGGGCCGTCGCCCAACATTCCAAGGACACAGGAATCCCTCATAAACTGATCGAGATCCTGAAAGGCGAGGAAAAGGGAATGTTCTCGTTGACCTATCGCATATGTATGACAGTTGGCGAAGAAGGCAAAACACAGACCATACAGGCGATCGTGACGCGTGACCAGTATTCGAATCACAAACTCATTAGCTGGGAACACTCGACCTGCGGTAAGTAACTAGTATTAAAAAGGGAAGTTTTATGAAGTATCGTTTTTTCGGAATAGCTTTTTTTGTAGGCATGATGGCAATCTTTGCCCTAACCACAAACGCACAAAAGGTCGGCGGTTATAAGGATATTGCGGCAGATGACGCCGGAGCGCAGGCCGCGGCAGAGTTTGCAGTCAGCGCCGAGGCGGCTAAAACAAGCCGGTCCATCGAACTGGTTTCTGTCCACAAAGCCGAACGACAGGTTGTAGCCGGTTCGAACTATCGTCTTTGCCTAAAGATCACTTCGCAGGGCGAGGACGGCGAGGCCGACGTGACGCACTATGTACAGGTGGTCGTTTACCAAAACTTAAAGCGGGAATATTCTCTCACGAGCTGGACAAAGTCTGACTGCGACGAAGACGATTAACCGGATCAAGATACTCCTTTTGATGCGTCCCAGCTCCCTTGCAGCTTTCTCAACAGCACGATCTGACCGCCGTGGTGGGCGTTGTGAATATTAACGTGCGAGATAAGGTCGGCCCAAGTATCCTTGCGCGTCGCTGAAACAGTCTGTTCAAACTTGGCTTCGTCTGCACTCTCAATTAGTGTGCGAAACTCGGTCATTATCGCGTCAAATCTCGCCACCTCATTCGCCCACGCATCTTACGTAATACCGCCCGAAAACGTCTCCGCGTTGTCATTGACCGGATAGGTATAATCCACGCCTTTGAACCGCTCGACATAAGCATAATTGTAAAAATTGAGATGGCTCAATATCTCCCAGATCGAGTTGTCCGCTCCGTCCGGCTTCCAAGCCGCCTGCTCAGCGGTCAGATTCTTAAGAGCATTCTTGAGAGCGTCAAACCAATGATTTTCGTCATAACAAGCGGTGAATTGTGCTAACAGCATTTCTTTCATGCGGCGCAGTGTATCACGTTAGATGCGGGTGGTTAAAACATCTTGACGTTTTAGCGTTATGTGGTTATGATGTTTTATATGGGAATCCAGACCAAAAGAGCAACAGTTTATTTCGAACCTGATCTACATAAAGCGATTCGTCTTAAGGCCGTGCATACAAATCGATCCATTTCGGACATCGTGAATGAGTCGGTACGCGTCGTCCTGAGCGAGGATGAAGAAGATCTTACCGCAATCGCCGAACGTGCATCGGAGCCAACTGTCTCTTACGAAGAATTTCTTGCGAAACTAAAGGCCGATGGCAAAATATGAATTGATCTTTCGGCCATCAGTGTGGAAAGATATCGCTCCTATTCCGAAAGACGACGTGCGACGAATTCTGAAAAGAATAGATTTATTAGCTGATGATCCACGTCCGTTTGGCAGTAAAAAACTCTCAGGCCAGGAAGCCTATCGGATCAGGCAGGGTAATTACCGGATCGTCTATACGATCGAAGATAGCAAGTTAACCATAACCTTGGTAAAGGTCGGACATCGGCGAGAGGTTTACGAGCGCTGAGCTGTCCGAAAAGCCTCATTCCATAGCGGACTATAAGAGAGCTTTAGCCTTTTTGACCACGTTCGAAACCGTAAACCCATAATCCTTAAACACATCTTCGCCCGGAGCCGAGGCTCCGAATCTATCAACGCAGAGCGTGTCGCCAGCGTCGCCGATGTATTTTGACCAGCCCATTGAGACGCCTGCCTCGATGGCGAGACGGGCGGTGACCTTTGGCGGTAACACATCATCCTTGTATTTTTGCGCCTGGGTATCGAAAAATTCCCAGCAGGGCATTGAGACGACACGGGTCGGCGTTCCGTCAGCGTTCAGCTTTTCGCGGGCTTCCATTGCGAGCCCTACCTCGGTGCCTGTGGCGATAATGATCAGTTTTGGTGTCGTTGTCTTTCCGGCTTTTGTTTTGGCTTCGGCGAGAGTGTAAGCACCTTTGTGCAGGCCTTTAGCGTCGGCGTATTTTTTACGGTCGATCAGTGCGACCTTTTGACGCGACAGTGATAAAACAGTTGGCGAATGCTGATGCTTGATAGCGGAGGCCCAAGCCTCGCGGGTTTCGTGGGCATCGCACGGGCGGATGACAGCCAGTTTTGGAATCGCCCGCATCGCGGCGAGGTGCTCGACCGATTGGTGCGTCGGGCCGTCTTCGCCAAGCCCGATCGAGTCGTGCGTGAACACAAATATCGTCTGTATGTGCGATAGTGCCGCGAGTCGAATTGCGGGACGCATATAATCCGAAAACGTCTGAAACGTCCCGCCAAACGGTATCAGGCTGCCGTAGAGAGCCATGCCGTTCATCGCCGCTCCCATCGCGTGTTCGCGGATGCCGTAATGAATATTTCGATTTTCAAATGTTCCCGGCTGGATGTCGGCGGATGAATTGATATAGGTGTTATTAGAGGGCTTGAGATCGGCTGAACCGCCGACGAGACTCGGCAAAGCATCGGCGATGGCGTTTATCACATCGCCGCTGTAGGCCCGAGTGGCTTTTGCCTCAACGTCTTCGAATTTAGGCAGGCTCTTTTCCCAACCAGTTGGCAATTCGCCGCTACGGATCGCCTTAAACGCGGCTCCTATTTCAGGGTTGGCGTTTTCATATTTCTTGACCGATTCATTCCAATTATTTTCGAGAGCGGCACCGTTCTTAACTGCAATGCGAAAATGAGCGAGAGCATCTTTAGGTATATAAAAGTGCTTGTTTTCGGGCCAGTCGAGATTGTGTTTGGTCTCTTGGACGGCCTCTTCGCCGGGAGCGTCGGAGTGTGCTTTCGATGTGCCTTGTTTCGGCATACCAAAACCGATGATCGTGTGCACGCGGATCAGCGTCGGTTTGTCTTTGACCTTTTGTGCAGTTTTTATTGCGGCTTCGATAGCCTTGAGATCATTACCGTCGGCGACGTTTAGGACATGCCAGCCTGCGGCTTCGAAACGCATTGTCCTGTCTTCGGTAAATGCCAGATCCGTCGAACCGTCAATGGTGATCTGATTGTCGTCGTAGAGATAGATGAGATTTCCCAATTTCAAATGCCCTGCGAGTGAGGCTGCCTCGTAACTTACGCCTTCCATCAGGTCGCCGTCCGAGCAGATGCAGTAGATGTAATTATCGACGATGGGAAATCCGCGTTTATTGAACTTTGCTGCCAGATGAGCTTGAGCGATGCCCATGCCGACCCCATTTGCAAACCCTTGCCCAAGCGGGCCGGTTGTAACTTCGACACCGGCTGTCAGAATATTCTCCGGATGCCCCGGTGTCTGCGAATGCAACTGGCGAAAGCGTTTGATCTCGTCGAGCGACAGATCGTAGCCGGTTAAATGTAACAAACTATAAAGCAGCATCGACCCGTGCCCCGCCGACAATATGAACCGGTCGCGGCCAAACCATTTCGGGTTTTTCGGGTTGTGCCGCATAAACTTGGTCCACAGCACATACGCTGATGGAGCCATACCTAACGGCAGTCCGGGGTGTCCGGATTCTGCTTTCTGAATGGCGTCGAGCGAAAGCATGCGAATGGTGTTGATACAGAGTTGGTCGATGTTCGTTTTGGTTGAGTTTGTCATGACTTTTTATTCAAAATGGAGTCTTAATATACGCGATGATGCAGTCGAGCGGCATTATAGATCGCGTGACATTTAGCGTGATGTGCCTTAACTTCAACTTGCCCCCGGAAAATTCCTGATAATGTCTATTTTGCCAATACTTTCGAGTGCAAGCAAAACCGCGCCGCGAGAAGATGATTCTTGGGCGGTGCTTATCGTCAGATCTCGGCCCAAAACGTCCGCAATTATCTGCGTCCAGACGGGCGATTCGCGTAGGGCTCCGCCTGACGCGATGATCTCATTGACATTTACGACGCTGTTTAGCTGTTTCAATATTTCCGCAAAACGAAACGCGACCGACTCCATAGCAGCCCTCAGAATATCGATAGAGTCGTGCGAAGCGGTCAGGCCGAGGATGGCTCCGCGAGCGTCTTCGCGATAGCCGGTGCTGCGTTCGCCGTGAAAATACGGTTCGACGGTCACGTTGCTCGATCCTTTGATGCGTTCGGCGACTTTTTGCTCGGCGTCTTTTGGCAGATCGAGATTCTTTTTCATCCACGCATAGAGATTACCGCCGTCTGATAGAGCTCCGCCGATAATTACCCGCTTTCGGTCGATGCGATAGCACCACAGCCCGTCAGGTATTTTCGCAGGAGGCTCGCCCTTATAAGCAACACGCATCGCAGCGGATGTGCCTATCATCAACGCGGCTTTTGTTTTCGTTACGCATCCCGAACCGACGTTGTCAGCCGCACCGTCAGCGACAGCAGGAAACCACCGAGCGGTAGCAAGCAAAGGCCAGCGTTTTGCGTAGGGTTTTGTTAGTTGGAAAGTATCAGAGTCTTGTCCGATGATCGGCGGCAGGTTTGAGGGTTTTATCTTTAGGAATTTGAGCAGCTTGCTGTCCCAATTGATCCCGCGAATGTCAAAAATTCCGGTTCCCGATGCCATCGAGACACTTATTTTAGCAGTGCCAAATAGTTTCAATGCAATATAATCGCTTAACGATAACCAGCGGTCGGTTTTTGCAAATATTTCAGGAAAGTCTTTACGCAGCCATAAAAGTTTCGCGGGCCAAAAGCTCGAATGAAAACGCGCTCCGGTGCGATTATGAAACTCAGTTTCGTCAAACCGCTTACGTAAAATCTCGCTATATTTGCGGCTGCGCGTGTCAGCCCAGCTAAATACTTTCGTTGTCGGTTTACCATTCGCATCCACGCCGACGAGGCTGTGCCAAAAGGCAGACGTCGCGACATAAGCGATCTCGTCTTTTATTTTTTTTGCTTTTATGAGAAGAGCATCGATAGCGGCGGAAACTTGGGCAAATGCTTCATCAGCATCGATCTCAGATCCGCCGTCCGCAGTTGTTTCGAGAGCCCGCTCGATCTTGGCGGACATTCGCGGTAAGGGGTTGCCATCGCAGTCATACAGCGAAGCGCGGACGCTCGACGTGCCGATATCCAAGGCTAAGATAAGGAGTTCTTTCAAGATTAGAGATGCAAAAAAAACCGCTAACAGCTTTCGGCTAAGAGCCAACAGCTATTATTTAACCAAAAGTCTTTTTCATCCACCAGCGCATTCCGACGAAAAGAAAGCGATAATCTTTCATAAATTCGGGTGGCTTGCCTTCGAAATAATGACCGATGAATTGCAGTATCCAGCCGACGACAAACAGTCCGAGTGCGACACGCCATGCGCCTGCGACAAAAAAAGACAGAGGTATGAGCAGCAGCGACAAGGCGATCATCGGTATGCCAAATTGATGCGTCAATTTGTTGATCGGGTGTTGATGACTCTCGGAATATTCGTCGATCCATTCGTCCCAAGTTTTGCCGCCCATCATAAAGTTTTTCTCCCGCTCACGGATTTGCGATTATCTTACACCAATTTCAGGCCCGATGCAGTATTTTTACACGCAGATCGTCTCCTAGGTCTCGAGTTTCCTCTAGTTCGAACCCGTCGAGGAAATCAGTCGGCATAAATGTATCGGCGTCTTCGACGCTTACAGGAATCTCGGTCACGATCCATTTTTCTATTTCATCGGCAAACTCGGCATAGGTTTTAGAGCCACCGATAATATACACATTGCGATTGAGATATTTTGCCAAATCGAGGATCTCGTCTTTGTCAGAGAGCCGCATTACCGATTCGGGCGGTGTTACGCTGCTTGAGCCGCTCAGGACAACGTTCAGCCTATTCGGCAGCGGCTTTCCGATCGATCGCCAGGTGTTTGCTCCCATCACAACGGCGTTTCCGGTCGTCGTTTCTTTGAAAAACTTAAGGTCGGCGACATAGTGCCACGGCAATTTCCCGTCCTTGCCGATGGCGTAGTTTTTAGCGATAGCGACTATGCCGATGATCATAAGAGGTTTTTAACGCAAAGTCGCAAAGAACGCAAAGGAAAGAAAAAGGTTAGACCGAAATACGCTTTCCCTTATAAACCGCAACTTCTGAGCCCTTTGCAAGCAATATCGAGTGCGGTTTTTCGTCTTTTAGAAATGCAAATTCGCCACCGTATGTATTTCCAAAATCGACATCGATCTGTTCATTCTTGGTCGAAAACAGCTCCCATTTTGGATGCTCGACCTTATATTCATCTATGCGGCCGATGCCTCGTGTTGTGTAGCCCCAATAATGTTCGATAATAAATTCGCCGTGCGAACCCGCGTCAGGCACGCCGACACTTTCATCGATCTCGACTTCGAGGTGATTTTTGTGGCCATGACGTTCCCAAGAGTAACTTACGTTGGTCTCGGTCCGTGTATGATCCATAGACCAACATTCGTAAGGCTCGCCATACATCACTCTTGCGACGGTCGCGATGGCAAAACGCGGAACGATCTCTTTGATAAAACAAACGGCACGACGCGTCTCGCCTTCGGTTTCACGTTTGACGTAATAACGCAGATTTACCTCTTCGAAATTGACGTGAAACGGTATCGGCAGACCCAAAACACGCGTGTCGAGAAACATAAATCCGACGAGGCTGACAAAGCATTTCCCGTCATGTAGATCAAGCTCCGTGCCCGAAGGCACATGTGACGCAAGCAGCGACGGATCGACCGCGTAATTGGCCATTATCAGGTCTTGCCAACGTGCTGTAAGAAATTTTCTCATTTTAGGATAATCCGCTTTTCGCCGACACGCTGCGTTATTTTCTGCCGGTCAAAATATTCTATCAGCGGAATCGCATATTTGCGTGAGACGCCCGCGAGATCTTTGAATTTTGCGACATCGATCGTGCGGTCAGCGGTCGTCGCGGCATATTCGCGAACCATGTTTATCAAATGTTCAATGACAGTTCGCTCAAAATAAAATTCTTCGCTAACTTTAACAAGTTCTCCTGTGTCGATAAACGTCTGAAAAAGTTTCCTCGCATGTTGAAGTGTGAATTGCGAATTTGCCAAAACTTCGTCGAGCTTTGGTACGTTGAGGCCAGCGGTGCTGTAGATCGAGCGGATCTTTTCCGTAAACTCAGTTTCGGCAGGCGAAAGATCGGTTTTGTGTGCTGAGAGACAAATTGTTTCATTATTGGAAACAATCAATCCCGTAGTTTCTAGCGAAGACAATACTGTTCGGAAAACCTCATCAGACACGTACGAGAAGACAGTTTCGCGCAATGATTTCCGAGAGATGCCTTTTGAGAGCGGCTCGCGTCGGTGAAAATCCTTGATAGCCGTTTGAGTTAATAAACTGAGTTCTGCAAAAGAATCGGAGTTAATATAAATACCGCTAGCGTCGATGCATGCTTTCGAAGCAGTATTTACCGCGATCGCTGATCTGAGAATTTCGGTACGGAGGCCTGTTCGAGCTTGTAGGTACGCAAAACTCAGACCGTATTTTCCGGCGGACTCTAATAATAGGTTCACCGTTTTGGCATCGTTACCATCAGAATCAGCGAGGTTTGTAAGATGCCGGCAGACATCGTCAAATTCCTTTCTGCGATGTTTGACGGCAAACGTGTCAATGACGGTTCCGCCTGCAATTGTCGTCTGCGGCGAATAGCTGCGGATGATAAATCTTTCACCCGGAACTGCAATTATCGGCATCTCAAGCCTAATCTGAGCAAATCCGTTTTCGCCGGCAGCTATTTCATTTGCGTCATTTAGAATGTAAATTCGTGCCAATACCTCAGCCGTGCCGATGTGTAGATGCACACGTTGACGGGACCTGAGGGGTTTTGCTGTATTCGCCAATACTTCAGCTACGACATCGATGATCTGCGTCTGCCGCAGCTTTTCCGGCTCTGCGAGTGTCATTCCGCGAGTGATCTCCGCGTAGTCGATACCGCCAAGATTGACCGCTGTTCGCTGCCCTGAATTTACGGTCTTGACTGACCGGCCATGCGTTTGTAATCCGCGAACACGCACCCGCTTGCTATACGGAAACAACTCCAGTTCGTCACCTTCGTTGATCCCGCCCGAAACGAGCGTCCCTGTTACGACCGCTCCGAATCCTTTCATCGAAAAGCTGCGGTCGATCGGCAGACGTGTAATAGACCGGTTGACCCTAACCGGGATTTGACGAGCGGTTTGGACGAGCAGATCTTTCATCTCGTCGATGCCTTTGCCCGTTCGCGAGCTAACGGCGACAACGGGGGCGTTTTCTAAAAACGATCCGGCGACGAGGTCTGCGGCATCGAGTTTTGCGAGTTCGAGAGTTTCGTTATCGACGAGATCGGTCTTAGTGAGGGCGATGATACCGGCCTTAACGCCCAGCAGTCGGCAGATGTCAAAATGTTCGCGTGTCTGCGGCATCACGCCTTCGTCGGCAGAGATGACGAGCATGACTATATCGATCCCGCTCGCACCCGCGAGCATATTTTTGATAAATTTTTCGTGCCCCGGCACATCGACAAAGCCAAAATGATCGCCGCCAATACTCATCTCAGCAAAGCCAAGATCGACCGTAATGCCCCTGAGTTTTTCCTCGGGAAGGCGATCAGCATCAATACCGGTGAAGGCTTTTACTAGAGCGGTCTTGCCGTGGTCGATATGTCCGGCAGTGCCGACTATAGTTTCCATAGCGTCACGACCAAATAAAGCAGAAGTGGCGGCGGAATCAGAACGGCGACTAAAATGACTATCGAAGTCACCAGCGAATATAGCCAGAGACTCTGACCGGTCCCGATCTTAAATATCGCGAGAAAAATACGTTTCATAAAAAGGAAGATGGTGGGCACTACAATGACTGTGGCCGCCATGACGGCAATATAGGCTGTCTCCCGAATATTGCTACCCCTGCCAGCCCACCCCATTACCATCATAAACATCCCCAAAATGGCCGTAAGAGCAACTATTCCGCTGATACAAAACCCCAGCAGATCAGTAGTAATGACAAAGCCCATGGCCTTGCCCGACGTGGCCCAGCCATTGCGGACGAGCCATTTCACCTCGGCAAAGATAGACCCGGCGAAAAGGATAACGAACAGAAAAAATGCGACCCATGGAATGATCGTTCCGGCCATCTCGAATCTCCTTGTGTGTAGCCGCAGACAGCTAGCTTACTTCTGCTTCGAACTGCTCCAGTTTTCGGTAAAGCGTTTTGCGGCCTATATTTAGCAGGCGAGCTGCTCGCGATTTATCGCCATTTGTATAATCCATTGTCGCCTCGATGACCTGCTTTTCGATCTCGTCCATAGCAGACGGCAGCTCGATCTCGATACCGATCGCGCGGCCCTCGCCAGCGGCGGTTGCGCGTTCCTGACGAGCGTGTGCAAACGCCTCAGACGCCGTGCGGCTAATTGCTTCGGGCAGATCGTCAAGTTCTATCTGACGGCCCGATGCAATAATTACAGCACGCTCGATAGCATTTTGAAGCTCGCGGACGTTGCCGGGCCAGTCGTAATTAACGAGAGCTCGCAATGCTACCTTGGAAATGCCCGAAACAAAACGACCCGATTTCGATTTGTAACTTTCGAGAAAATGAAAAACGAGTAGATTGACATCCTCCGCACGCTCACGCAGTGGAGGCAGAGTAATAGGAAATACCGACAGCCGATAATAGAGGTCTTTGCGGAAAGTGCCCTCATCGATGGCGGTTTCGAGGTTGGAATTGGTCGCGGCGATCACGCGTACGTCAGTCTTGACGACGTGTTTGCCGCCGATGCGTGTAAATTCACCATCCTGCAGCACACGCAGTAGCTTGACCTGTGCCTGTAGAGACATCTCGCCAATTTCGTCTAAAAACAGCGTGCCGCCGTCAGCCTCTTCGAATCGGCCCTGACGCTGGTTTCGAGCGTCGGTGAACGCGCCCTTTTCATGTCCAAAAAGCTCCGATTCGAGCAGTGTTTCAGGTATCGCACCACAATTGATCTTAACGAAAGGTTTTCCCTCGCGTCCCGAATTATAATGGATAAGATTAGCTATAAGCTCTTTGCCGGTGCCGGACTCGCCAAGCACAAGCACGGTCGTGTTGGTGTCGGCGACATTCAATCCCAGCTCTATGGCTCGAGCTATTGCGGGAGCCTGGCCGACAAGTTCGCTCTGCTGTTGGTGCAGCTCGCTCTTGAGCCGCATAACCTCGGTCGAGAGTTGGTCGCGTTCAAGAGCGGTTCCGATCTGATCTGCAATGCCCTCGATCAGGGCGATGTCGTGATCCTCAAACTTGCTTTCCTTGCTCCAAACAAATCCTAGCAGCCCAAAAGCTTTGCCTGCGACGTGAACAGGAGCTACCAAAGCCGCCTTTCCACGAAGCTGCGTATTAAAAAACAGGCGTATCGCAAAAGGTAGCTGCGAGTCAGCTAGTTGCAGCGTTTTGCCATCGCGCAGCAGATCGCCCAACGCCGCAAAGGAGTCGATAGGCAGCGATTTGTTGTAATGCTCTATCAATTTCAGCATCTTGCCGAGCTTAATGCCCTCGGCGGATTTGAAAGTTTCGAGCGATATTCGCAACCCGGTTTGATCTATTACGCCTAGAGCGCCGTAATCGGCACCTACGAGGCCGATGGCGCGTTCGACAACCCGTTCGGAAACCTCTTTGAAATCCGAATGCGAGTTAAGCGTGTTTGCGATCTCGAGCAGGGCGTTAGTCCGTTTGGACTCCTGCTCTTGGGCGACATACATGTTCGTATATTGGTAGCCGATAGCCATTTGGCGGGCGATCGATTCGAGAAAAGCGACCTCTTCGTCGAGCCACTCACGGGCCTCGTGGGTGTCATGCAGACCCAGCAAACCCAAAACCTTGTCATTTTGCATGATCGGGATTATCAGCAGTGATCGTGTATCGAGGGCTTTTGCAAAAAACTTGAGCGTCTCATTCTTAGCTTTTGAGATGTCATTGATACGTATCGGCTTGGTGACGTCAAACCGTTCGGCGAGCTTGGATGCATCAAAAGGGATGGTCGTTCCCTGGCTTTTCGGGACGGATTTGTCCTTCCGCCATTCGTGGCTGATGATGAGATCTTTGCCTTCGGAAAGCTGCAGCAGATCGCAACGGTCAGCGTGTAGCATGCGGCCGATCTCCGAGACAACTACGTTCAAAAAACGCTCAAGGTTAATACTGGTAGGTAGGTCGCGGGCGAGCCGGTCGATGATCGCTTCGCGTGCCTCGTGCATGCTGATCTTACGTTCGAGAGAAAGCGTCGGCGTCTGGACAAGCTCAGTCTTCATAAATCAGCGGCCAAATAATGCAGGCCGTAAGTTAATTTGATATTTGCAGGAAAGAATGTCAAGTTGACACACTGTCGCAGTAATATGTGTATTTTTGTGCCTCTGTAGGGTGTGTCAGTTTGTATCAGCCCTTTTTGCCTCTGATCTCAGTTTTTTCTCGTTTGATCTCAGGTTTAGCGCCTTTATTTGCCGGCGACGGTTGTTTGACGGGGTTCCCTCGGGTGGTTTCGGAGCCGAATTGGAGTTTGAATTCACACTCACATTGGCGTTTGAATTAGAACCTGCCCCAAACTGATTGGCATTTTTAGGCAGGCTGGTGTAATTGATGCGCTGGCGTCCGGCTTCGGCGTCTTCGAGCAGGCCTGCGGCACGTTCATTGGTCGGATCGATCTCTATAGCCTTTTTAAGCGGAGCGATAGCTTCGCCATATTGGGCAAGTTTGATCAGGATATTGCCGAGTTCGGTCTGATATTCGGTATCCTCAGGTTTTAATTTAACGGCCTGTCTAAATTGCTTTTCGGCCTCGTCGTCCTTGCCGAGTTTGCTGTAGGTTCGGGCGAGATTGTAATGACCCGTGTCATCGTTAGGATTAGCAGCGAGCCATTTTTTGTAAGTTTCGAGCGCTTTTTCAAATGCTTTTTGCGATCTCGATTTAACTCTTGCGTCAGGATTATCAGGATCGACGGTGCCGCTCTGCTCATATTGCAGCTCGAGCAAGGCGTAGGCGATACCGAGTTGGAAATGAGCCTCGGCAAGCTCAGGGTTGAGCTTTACGGCTTGATGAAACGCTTGGATGGCTAGCTCAGTTTGATTTTCATCGAGTAGCCTGTTGCCTTCGGCTAATGCTGCATTAGGATCGGTAATGTTATCGAATTGCGAAGCCGCAGTCGCATTCGAGTTATTTTCTGTATTGGCAGCCTTGCGGGGACAACCGGTGCCCAACGCGACAAACACAGCAATGACAACAATTATAAAAACTTGTCTCATAAGATCTTATAGATCGATATTTGATCTCTAGCCCGGCGGAAATATGAACTGGCGTCCTGCCAGCAGATGCACATGTAGATGAAATACGGTCTGGCCGCCGTCGGAGTTCGTATTAATTACGACGCGATAGCCGTCTTCCGAAAACTTTCGCTCATGAGCGATCTCAGCCGCGGTAAATAATAAATGCCCGAGCAACTCCGACTGACCCTTATCCGCTTTGTCGAGCGAATCAACGTGCTCACGCGGAATTATCAAAATATGCGTCGGAGCCTGTGGATCGAGGTCATTAAACGCAATGCAAACCTCATCCTCGTAAACCTTAGCGGACGGTATCTCGCCCGCGGCGATCTTGCAGAAAATACAGATATCCGCACTCATAACTATTTTGCCGCCTCGCTCGCCTGCACACTGTCCGTGATGCGTTCGATGTCGGCACCTAAGCTACGGAATTTACGCACGATGGTCTCGTAGCCTCGGTCAATGTGATAAACGCGGTCGATCATCGTCTCGCCTTCGGCACAGAGTGCGGCTAAAACCAGCGACGCGGATGCCCGCAGGTCTGACGCGATGATCGGTGCTCCCATCAGTTTTGTTTTGCCCGTAACAACTGCCGTGTTTCCTGAAATTTGAATATCTGCACCCATACGGATCAATTCTGAGGCGTGCATAAAGCGGTTTTCAAATATTGTCTCGACGACCTTTGATGTGCCCTCAGCCTGCGTCATCAGTGCCATATATTGGGCCTGCATGTCTGTCGGGAAATGTGGGTGCGGCTCGGTCGTGACGTCTTTTGCGACGAGCCCGCCGGGACTACAGCGAACAAGCAGCGTGCTCTGATTTAACTCCTCGATCTCGACGCCTGTTGCACGGAGATGTTCGATAACGGCAGTAATATGTTCTGGCACGCAGTTTTTGATCTCGATCTCGCCGCCGGTTATCGCCGCCGCCACAATAAAAGTGCCGGTCTCGATGCGGTCGGGAATAATGGTGTGTTCGGCTGAGCCGAGAGCCTCAACACCTTCGATCTCGATGACCGGTGTTCCGGCACCCTTGATACGGGCACCCATCTTGTTAAGCAATTCGGCTAGATCGTCGATCTCTGGTTCCTGAGCGGCGTTATGAATGATCGTTTTGCCGACGGCAAGCGACGCAGCCATCATCACGTTCTCCGTTCCGGTTACAGTTACCTTTTCAAAATTGATCGTGTTACCGATTAGCCGTCCTTTGGGTGCGCGGGCAACTACATCGCCGGATTCGAGCGAGACTACCGCACCGAGCTGTTCGAAAGCTTTTAGGTGAAGATCGATCGGGCGTGTGCCGATGGCACAGCCGCCGGGCAGGCTGACCTTTGCCTGGCCAAAACGCCCAAGCAGCGGCCCGAGAGCCAATACGCTCGCACGCATTGTTTTAACCAGCTCATACGGAGCCTCAAATGTTTGGATATTGTTGGCGGTAACCTTGTGAGTTCGCAGCTCAGGCGTTAAGACTGTCGCCCCGAGATCCTCGAGCAGACGCCGTTGGGTGATCAGATCTTTAACATACGGCACATTGTGCAGCGTGACCGTTTCTGCAGAAAGTAAAGTCGCGGCAAGGCACGGCAAAGCCGAGTTTTTTGCTCCGCCGATCTCAATTTTACCTCTCAGCGGATTGCCGCCTCTCACAAGAAATTTATCCATAACCGAACCTAAGATGCATCGCAAGCTCCAGCGGTGCATTCAATTTTATTTATACATGCTAAAACGAAATGTTATCACAGGCGGCGGGTTTTAAGTTAGCAGAAATCGGATCAACAAAGGCTCTTTTTCTGCAACCAAAAGGCGGCTCGGATCATCATAAAACCGGCGTCAAACATACA
>JBKJRA010000285.1:0-6627 GCA_046594975.1 Pyrinomonadaceae bacterium
CATCAAGCGTTTTCGGCAGACAAACCGGAGCGTCTACATTAAATGAGTTTTCAGCCGTAAGCTTTTCTAAATCTAGATCGGTGATGACCAGATCGAATGTTTCGATGTTTTCTATCGCCAACGCAGATCCGCGATCCTCAACAATATGGACAAGGTGCCCAACATGTGAAAATACCTCTTGCAAAGAGGTCGCGAGGTCGTCGTGGTCGTCGATGATCAGGATTTTTCGCTGCATATTAGAGCGGAAGTTGCTAATTGAATTTACGATATGTAACTAGTCGTTGTTGCAAATAATACCCCAACTTGATAGTTATTTTCTAACGTGTCAGATGTAAAAAACAATCCATTCACCCTTGCACCGCTCACCGGTTATTCATTTAAGGAACAAATGACCGTCCGATTGACCGATCTCGCTTTTTTTGCCGTAATCAGGTTAATTGGTGCCACGATGCGATTTGAGATCAGCGGGTGGAAAAACTTTGAAACGATACAGCTATCGGAAAAGGTTCCTATTTATACATATTGGCACGACCGCATTTTCCTAGGCACGTATTTTTGGCGTAACCGCAATATCGTCGCGATGACCTCGCAGAGCCTCGACGGCGAGTATATTGCCCGCTGCAGTCAGCGTCTAGGCTTCGGAGCGATACGAGGCTCATCAACCCGGGGCGGCACACGTGCCTTAGTGGAAATGATAAAGCTAATGCGGAAAGGTTCTCCGATGGCTTTTGCGACCGACGGCCCTCGAGGCCCTCGCTACAGAGCCAAACCCGGCCCGGTCTTTCTGGCCAAAAAAACAGGTAATCCAATAATGCCGTTTATCGTCGAGGCAAAGAGATATTGGACCCTAAACAGTTGGGACAGAATACAGATACCAATGCCATTTTCTCATGCCAAAGTCATCATAGGTGAACCTATCTATGTCGATACCGATGCAAACGAAGCAGAGATCGAGCAGAAGATGAAAGAACTACAACTAAGCCTCGATAACCTTACGGAGCAGGGCAAAAAGTGGAGCGGAAGACGTGAACTGGACTAATTTAGACTTCTGCTGATTCCACTACCACCCGGGGCAATTCGCTGTGATTCAGTGACAGGAAACTTGCCGCAAACATCACATAACTGATCCATATCGCGTCAACAAATAATAGGTGTCCGATCTGCATAACGATGGGTGCAAGCGTCAAAAGCGTCAGCGAGCCAAATGCTATCTGGGCTAATACAAGTATCGAAATAATATTCGACCAACGAACAACCAGTTTGTCTCTGCAACTCTCTTTTGTAAGCCAGCCGGTCAGGAAAACCAGGAAAACACTTGTTAATATCGCCGTGATCGGGTGCAACAGCCGCAGCCTCAACAGGACGTTCGAAGTCGGTGAAAAGTCCTTCGCCATTCCCTCAGCAATAGTTCCGGACGGGAATATCATGTGACTCAATGCCGCAATTGAGCCCGTAATGCCGACCACTAGAATAGCCCCAAATCCTAGTAATATAGCGGCTTTATATTTGCCCGTAACCCCCAAATTTATAGCTTTGCCGCCACTAGCATTACGGGCAGTCAATGTCAGAAACACCAGCAAGATCAATGTATTTACGAGATGAGCAGCCATCCAGAACGGACGTTCGGGAGTCAGGTTCTCTGCCGTGTTTCCTGTCAATACCAAACCTGCTCCCAACAGGCCCTCGATGACTACAAAAACAAACGCGCCAACGGCCATTCGCAAAATTCGTACTGATTCTGCTGACCGCTGTCTGCGCCAAACTACAAAAGCCCACACCAACAGGACGATCAACAATAAGCCATCAAGCGAACTCGTGATGCGATGCGAAAATTCGATAATGGTCTTGAGAGCAGGAGCAGAAGGAAAAACCTCACCATTGCAGGTCAACCAATGCTGGCCGCAGCCGTCGCCCGATTTGGACGCACGCAGAAACACGCCCCACAGAATGACAAGGATGTTCCACGCGAGGACGAACCAAGCATATTTCGCAAAGCCGGATAATTTCTGCACTACTTTCTCATTCGCCATTTCGATAAGTTAACTCGTAATATTAACGTAATATTAAAATATCATCGAAGTTGCCCGGCAACGAAATGCGTTAAAATTATGTCGTCTTATCAAGAAATAGAATCCGGCTGATGAAAAAAAAACGCATAGACAATCTGCTCGTTTCACTAGGTTTGGCTGACTCGCTAACTCATGCACAAGCACTTGTTATGTCGGGAGTGGTGCTTGCAGATGAAAAGCGTGTAGAGAAAGCATCCGATAGTTTTGCAGATGCTGCAGTAATTCGAATAAAGGGCGATTCGGCTGAGTCGAAATATGTGAGCCGCGGCGGCTTGAAACTTGAGAAAGCTCTCGAAGAATTTTCTATTGATCCGACCGGCTATTTTTGTATCGACGTAGGAAGTTCGACAGGCGGTTTTACTGACTGCCTGTTACAGCACGGAGCTGCGAGGGTTGTCGCAATTGATGCCGGAACCAATCAGCTTGTCTGGAGTTTGCGGACAGACCCGCGTGTCGAAGTTTGCGAAAAGACAAACGCCCGTGAACTAAAGACCGCAGATTTCGACTCGCAATTTGATCTAGCTGTGATGGATGTTTCATTTATCTCGGTCACGAAAATTATTCCAGCAATTATTTCTCTTCTCAAGCCAACCGGAAAGATGGTTGTGCTCATCAAACCGCAATTCGAAGTAAGTCGCAGTGAGATCGGAAAAGGCGGGATAGTTCGAGAGGCTGAAAAGCATGATCGAGTGGTCAATAAGGTCAATGCTTTTGCCGAGAGCCTGGGTCTGACAGTTAAGGGTTTGATCGAATCGCCCATACTGGGAGCCGAGGGTAACAAGGAGTTTCTAGCACTTTATGTCACACGATAAAGCAGCTGCAGAGGCGGAAGAAAATCAAACTTTTGTCGAAGGGCTCGATTTCTATTTCGAAGACGGCCTGATGGTCCTCACGCGCCGCTATCTGCAAAATCGAGGATACTGTTGTGAAAATCTTTGCCACCATTGTCCATATGAAAACCACACAGAGGGGCAATCAAAGTAAATACACCTCGATCTCGTTTGGCTGCCAGTCACACTCATACGTTTCAGCGTATATCTCTTCATTGGTTTCTATATAATTTTCCTGCAAGGCCGTCTCACCGTTGTTTCTTATACCTGTTATCGAGAATAAAGCTGAGTTAAGTACACGTTCAACGGCAATATTTTTAGGCTTTTGGAGGTTGTAATATATCCACTTACCGTCACGGCGAGCTGTAACGAGATCAGCGTTTCTCAAGTATGCCAGATGCCGAGATATCTTAGGCTGGCTCTCGCTAAGCTGGTCCGCAAGAAAACCGACAGACACCTCGCCGTTTACCATCAGGGATAAAAGCCGCAGACGCGTCTTGTCCGAGAGTGCGAGGAAGAGATTTTCGAGTTCGATAAGTGTTGAATCCTGCATATAAAAATAACATATTACTCTTTCCATATATGTATTGCAATACAGGACACTAATTGCACTTCGACAGCTTTGTGTTTACCATTATTCAAACCGCCAAAAAGCTATGTCTTACATCCTCGCACTTGACCAAGGAACAACGAGCAGCCGATCGATTATTTTTGATCGCTCGGGTAATGCCATAGCGGTCGGTCAAAAAGAATATACGCAAGTTTATCCGCAGAGTGGCTGGGTCGAGCACGACCCGCTAGAGATTTGGCAGTCGCAGATCGACACGGTTGTGGAGGCTCTATCGAAAGCTAAGCTCGCTGCCGCTGATATAGCCGCCGTCGGCATCACTAACCAACGTGAGACGACCATCATCTGGGACCGCAAAACCGGTGAGCCGATCCACAATGCCCTAGTCTGGCAGGATCGCCGCACGTCGGAAATCTGCAATGCCTTTCGAGAAACTCACGCCGACATTATTCGCGATAAAACACGCCTTGAGGTTGATGCATATTTCTCTGCCAGCAAGATCAAATGGCTGCTCGACAATGTCGCCGGAGCCAGACAGCGGGCTGAGAATGGCGAGCTCGCCTTTGGCACAGTCGATACATGGCTCGTGTGGAAGCTCACTAACGGCAAGCTCCATATCACCGATCCATCCAACGCCTCGCGGACGATGCTTTACAACATCAACACTCTCGAGTGGGATGACGATCTGCTCAACATCTTTGGCGTGCCGAGGGCGATCTTGCCGGAGGTAAGATCGTCGTCGGAGGTTTACGGCGAGATCGAGACTCCAAATGAACTTGCCGGGATCAAGATCGCAGGCATCGCGGGTGACCAACAGGCGGCGTTGTTCGGACAAGCTTGTTTTGATACCGGCTCGACCAAAAATACCTACGGCACAGGCTGCTTTATGCTGCAAAACATCGGCACAAAGCCTGTCGCTTCCAGTAATCGCCTGCTTTCGACCGTCGCATGGCAGATCGGCGGCGTTACCGAATACGCACTCGAGGGCAGCGTATTTATCGGCGGGGCCGTGATTCAATGGCTGCGTGACGAGCTACAGATCATCGAAAGTTCGACGGATGTCGAGGCTCTCGCCGCAACCGTCACCGATAATGGCGGCGTGTATTTCGTACCGGCTTTTGCAGGGCTCGGAACACCACACTGGGATCAGGAAGCACGCGGGCTGATCATCGGTCTGACTCGCGGAACTGGTCAGGCGCATATCGCACGGGCGGCCGTCGAGTCGATCGCATTTCAGACCGCAGATCTACTTGCGGCGATGCGGGCGGATTCGAATGCTGACCTGACCGAGCTTAGTGTCGATGGCGGGGCGACCCGCAATGAGGCTCTGCTCCAGTTTCAGGCGGACATCCTTCAAATACCCGTCGTGCGGTCGAAAACCGCTGAGACGACGGCTCTTGGTGCCGCGTATTTGGCCGGGCTTGCGGTCGGGTTTTGGAAAGATAAAAATGAATTAGCAACGCACTGGCAGGAGGATAAAAGATTTGAACCGCGCATGTCAGCACATGATGCGGGTGTGATAATGGAGCGTTGGCACGAAGCCGTTAGACGCTCGCTCGGCTGGGCAAAATAAAAAGGGAGCGAAATTATTCGCCCCCCAAAACAACCATATTTAGTTGCCAATTAAGCCTCGCTTTGCTCGCCTTTCGACTTGCTCATCCCAAACGACGCCTGCGTTTGCGGCAGTGGGATCCCTACAGCATCGGCGTTAACGATAGGCTCGATGTCGCTCTGTTCATCAGCCACGTCGGCGATTATCATCTTGCCAGACTGCTTGGTAAACATCAGCACTTCGGTTTCCGGACTGAAATCCACCATCACATAATCGCCTGTCTCGACCTGCTCGGTCGCAACAAGATTTGAGAGCGGATAGACCAGAAATCGCTCGATCGAACGTTTCAAATGGCGTGCACCGTATTTTAGATCAATGCCCTCGCTTAGCAAAAATTCTTTTGCTTCTTCGGTGCATTCGAAAACAAATTTTGTGCCCGCAGATTGCGTAATGCGATCTTGGACCGACGATAATTCGATATCGAGTATCCGCCGCAAATGATGTTCCTTGAGGCTGCGGAAAACCACGACCTTGTCAATACGATTCATAAATTCGGGTGAGAATTTACGTTTCGCGGCCTCGAGAGCTGTGCGGTAGATCTTGGTGTCGATCTCGTTATCGTCTCTGGCTTGATCGGTTTTCGTCGGGGCAAAACCTATGCCGCCTGAGATCATATCGGACATTTCGCGGGCTCCAAGGTTCGACGTCATAATAACGATCGTCTTAGAAAAATCGACGCGGCGGTTGTCGCCGAGCGTTAAGGTCGCTTTGTCCAAAATCCCCAACAGCAGCTGCCACAGCGAATCTGAAGCTTTTTCGATCTCGTCGAAAAGCACAAACGTCAGCTTATTTTCGTCGGTGTGAGCCTTATCCAGATTTTCCTGCGTCAGCATCGGCGAGGTTTCGCGGTGGCCGAGATATCCCGGAGGCGACCCGATCAGCTTGGCGATCTCGTGCGAATGTTGAAACTCAGCACAGTCGATCTTAACGACAGAATATGGCTCGTCAAATAACACGTCAGATGCGGCCTCAACGACGCGGGTCTTACCCGAACCGGTCGGCCCGAGAAAAAGCATCGTTCCGATCGGCCGCGACGGATTGTTCAGTCCAGCGAGATAGATCTGAAATAGCCCACTCATACGGCGAACCGCACGTTCCTGACCAACGATAAGACTAGAAAGTTTATCCTCGAATTCCGCTGCCCTTGGGCTCTTACGCTCGGGATCTAGCAAAATTCCATTGTCCGAAGTTTCTTTTTTCTTGGCCGTTTCCTGTTTCATCTTCTTACCTCTTTGAGCGGCTATTTGCCTCTCTAACATCAAGAACGTTTGTCCGCTCTTAACTTGCCGATCAGTGTCGACAAGTGCTGTCGTCAACAATGATGATTTCAAAAGATTAATGGTTGGCTGGACTTTAAGAAATGGAAGGGTAAATCCAGAAGAATAGCTGCAGGTATGAAAGCCCACCTCTATTCTATGATTAACATATTAAATAAAGTCAGCGCAACAGGAAAATAACAAAAAGTTTTAACTTTTTGTGGAATCAAAGAACGATTAGCAATATCGGCTGCTGCCTAATCGTAATATTCGAGTCCCAAATGGGTTATCA
>JBKJRA010000060.1:0-6423 GCA_046594975.1 Pyrinomonadaceae bacterium
ACTCGGTATCGAGGGTCCTGCGGGATCAGGCTATGAGCAGGACATGGCCGCCGATTGTCATGCTTTTAATGAGATCACGCCCACCGCCGCCGGTGACTATAAAATAACAGTTACCGAATGCATGAAAGCGGACGCGTGGAAAGGTAAGTTCAAGCTTAAGATCACGGTGAACTAGACAAAACACGGCACGAAAAACTAAACTATCTCCTTTGTGCCGGTCGCTGAGGCCGTCACAGAGGAGATATACGTTCTTATGGCACTTTCAGCAAACGAAATGAGAAAAGGCATGGTCATCGTCCACGAGGGCGCTCCTGTGCGGGTTATGGAATTTCATCATCACACGCCGGGAAACTTACGTGCGATGGTTCAGGCACGGCTCCGCAACCTGATCACGGGCAGTTCGTTCGAGTATCGTTTTCGTGCAAATGACACGCTCGAAAAGGTGACGCTCGAGCAGCACAAGATGGATTACCTTTATTCTGACGGCTCGCATCATCATTTCATGAACTCGGAAAACTACGAGCAGGTCTCGCTCACCGAAGATGAACTGGGCGATGCCGCCCAATGGCTGATGCCGAGCGTTAAGATCGAGGTCGAGTTTTACAACGGCACGCCGATCGGCGTCGCTCTGCCGGCGACGATGGACCTGCTGGTCGAGCGGACCGATCCGCCTCTAAAGGGAGCGACAGCGTCGAATTCGAACAAGCCCGCAACGCTCGAAAACGGCGTTACTGTATCGGTTCCGCCTTTCATACTCCAGGGCGAGATGATCCGCGTCAATCCGACCGAATCCAAGTATATGGAACGCGTCAAATAAGTTTTAACAGTGCTTAAAAATTACCAGAGTTGTAGAGTTTTTTGTGTGTTACTCTGCAACTCTGTTGCTTTTACGACTTTATGTAACTCGAGCCGACGATGTTTTTTGTTTATAGCCTTTTATACACACTTGCGTTTATCCTGATGCTGCCGCTCTTTGCCGTGAGCGCTATCATTCGGGGTAAGTATGCCGCTGGTTTTTTTCAGCGTTTGGGCATTCTGCCTGCATTCAAAATAGACAAACGCCCTGTTGTGTGGCTCCATTGCGTTTCAGTCGGCGAGACCAACGCCGCTAGGCCGCTCGTCGATGCTATAAAAACCTCATTTCCTAAACATCGCCTGATCGTTTCGACCGTTACCCGCACAGGCCAAAAACTTGCCAAAGAGATTTTTGCAGGCACGGCGGAGCGCGTTTTTTATGTGCCGTTTGACTGGAAATGGACAGTGCGGCGAACGCTTCGCAGATTTGAGCCAAAAGTTTTGCTGCTGATGGAAACCGAGATCTGGTTCAACCTCATCCGAGAGACATACAAAAGCGGCGGCCGAGTTGCCATCGTCAATGGTCGCCTGTCCGAGCGTTCGTTTGAACGGTACGCCAAGATCAAAAAGTTTATGAAACGCGTGCTCGGCTATCTGGATCTTGCCTTGATGCAGGAAAACGCGGATGCGACGCGTATGATGTCGCTCGGGTTGCGTGCCAGCAAGGCCCGCGTGACCGGCAATCTAAAATTTGACCACGACCTCGACGCCCAGGAAAATTCGCTGACCGGCGTACTGCGTGACAGATTTGGCATCGCCGCCGAAGCTCCGCTTATCATTGCGGCCAGCACACACGCGCCTGAAGAAAAATGGATACTCGACGCTTTCAAAGATGTATGGAAATCGTCCGGCC
This sequence comes from Pyrinomonadaceae bacterium, assembly GCA_046594975.1. GTDB lineage: Bacteria > Acidobacteriota > Blastocatellia > Pyrinomonadales > Pyrinomonadaceae > OLB17. Next base: position 1,709 of record JBKJRA010000060.1, read on the forward strand.
AAAATCTGCCGCGTCTGTTGATCGCGCCGCGGCACCCCGAGCGTTTCGCGGAGGTAACTGAGCTTATAAAAACGTCGGGATTCGCTTGGGTTCGCCGTTCTGAAAAAATGTCATCTCGCGATAAAACCGCCGAGATCATTTTGCTCGACAGCATCGGCGAGCTGCGTGCCGCGTATCCGCTCGCCGAGATAGTCTTTGTCGGCGGCAGCCTGATACCTCACGGCGGCCAGAGCATTTTTGAACCGGCGGCGGCCGGAAAAGCTATCATCACCGGACCATACACGGCGAATTTTGAAGCGGCGGTTGCAGAATTTTTGGATAAAGAAGCGATCGAACAGATCGAAAGCGTCACTGAAAAAGACGCCGTTTCAAAGATTGCTGCCGAGCTAAGATCGCTCCTTGCCAACCGGGACACCCGACGCGAGCTTGGCAAAAATGCACTCGCGGTCATGGACAACAATCGCGGAGCGGCTAAGCGCACGGTAGAATATATCGCACCGCTCTTTGGCGTTCGCTCAACACAATGATCTTCATTTTTTACTTTTTCGCTGCGATACTTGTCTTGCTCAGCTACAAGTCGTTTCGTGGCGGTATCGAATATCTAAAATTTTTCCGCAGCGAACTCGCAAAACCAAGTTCTAAATTCACGCCTTTTGTCACAATTATCGCCCCGTGCCGGGGCATTGATGATGGACTCGAACAAAATCTCACCGCCCTTTTCGAACAGGATTTTCCCGACTATGAGGTGATATTTGTCGTCGATGATATTGACGATCCTGCAGCCGCAGTGATCTCAGAATTATTTAACCGCAGAGACGCGGAGAAGCAGAGAGAAGATCGAGGAACAAATAGCAAAGATTTATCTCCAACCTCAGCGTCCCTGCGTCTCTGCGGTGAAACAACAGTTTCTGCTCATCTCATCGTTGCTGAAAAGGCTGCACATTCAGCCCAAAAGATAGAAAATCTACGTGAAGCTGTCTTACAAGCGAGTGATAGCTCACAAGCGTTTGTATTTGTAGATTCGGACGCACGTCCATCAAAAGACTGGCTGCGACACCTCGTGGCTCCGCTTGCGGACGAAAATATTGGTGCCGCGACAGGTTATCGATGGTTCATCTCGCCGCATCCCACATTCGGATCGGAGATGCGTTCTGCCTGGAACGCCTCGATAGCATCGGCTCTCGGCCCGAATATCAAGAGCAATTTTTGCTGGGGCGGCTCGACGGCGATTCGCCGTGACGTTTTTGAGCGGATCGAGATGCGTGACAAATGGATCGGGACTTTATCAGATGATTTTGCGGTCACGAGAGCCTTAAAAGAAGCAGGAATGCCCATCGTCTTTGTCCCGCAAGCCCTGACCGCGTCTGTCGAAGATTGCTCGCTCCGTCAGACTTTCGAATTCACAACACGTCAGATGAAGATCACACGCGTTTACGCAACGCCGTTGTGGATATTGTCATTCGTTGGTTCGGGGTTATTTAATGCAGTGATGATCTCGTCGTTTTTGATCGTGATCTTGAGCCGGACAAATACTGTGTCGGTTTGGGTAAGCCTCGTCGTTTTGCTGCTCGTAACCGCATTTAGCACCGGTAAGTCATATTTGAGACTTGAGGCTGTAAAACTGGTGCTGACAGATCACAAAATAGCTCTTCGACGGCAGTTTTGGACACAGAACACCTTGTGGCTATTAGCACCAGCATTGTTCTTTTTTAACTCGCTTGCAGCACTGTTATCACGCCGGATGACATGGCGCGGGATCACCTATGAATTGAAATCACCCACCGAAACTGTCATCATTACGGATTAAGCCGATGACGCCAAGTATATTTGATGAAGAAAAACCTGATGACAAAGACGAACAACCGGTCGTCACGATGCCTTATGAGCCGGAAACCGTCCAGGAGTCAGCCCGCCGCAGCGGTCTCGCCTATTCCGCAGGCATCGTTTTTGTAGCGTCTGTCGCATTTTGCATGTTTCTCGGCTGGGGAGCAGACCTATTGCTGGGCAGTTCGCCCTGGGGACTGGTCGGCGGCATAGTTCTCGGCTCGGTAATAGGATTTTTGCAGTTTTTCCGTATCACGTCGCGGATATTTAATGCCGCAGACAGCAAAAATAAGATCAAGCCGCTGCTTGACCGGAGCGATGACGATACGGACGCTAACTAAGGGCGGTAAAACAGTGCCCGCCTTTTGGAATTTACGGTATTTATTTGTAAAATATAGGTTTGGGGGGTGGATGAAGAATTAGATCTTTTGACAGATAACGGACACCCGCCGCACTTGATAACGCGGCGACGCCTTATCATTTGGATGTCGGCATTTGTAGTGCTTGCATCTACAGCGGGTTTTATATTCGGGCCGGCAAGGTTTGGTTGGGGAATATTGGTCGGCGGGATATTGGCTTTTGCCAACTTTTTCTGGCTCGACCGCTCAACCCGGAGAATTTTTGACAACGCAGTTTCAGGCATTTTACCGGGCCTACTCGCAGTGAGATATATCCTGCGATATCTGGCTCTCGGCCTGATACTCTGGCTCATATACAGGACTGACGTTGTGCCGGTCGTAGCCGTGATAGTTGGCCTTTCGGCATTTGCGATGGCCGTTGTTGCCGAAGGAATTAGTAGTATTTTTAGCAGGAAATAATAGCGATGTTCTTATTTGCAGAGGGCCACGAGGCAGAACCACTGATTGTTGAGTTTATCAACCACTACGTCGGTGAGCCCGTCCATCATTTTCAGGTTACATACACCGAGCCGTTTTGGAACAAATATGTGTTCTCAAAATTTGGCACGACAGCGGCAAATGCGTTCGGTCCATACACGGTCGAAAACGCTGTGCCCTGGTACACGATAATGTTTGTGATCGCGTGCTTGCTTACTGTTTTTGTGGTCTATCTGCTCAAAGGCAAGCTTTCTGACGATGATCCGAAATCAGGACAGCTCACGCTCGAAGCCGGTGTCCTTGCGGTCAAAAACATGATCTCGACGATCATCGGCCCACACGGCGGCAGGCATTTTCCGGTAGTTGCAACTTTCGGGATCCTGATCCTAGTCTCCAATCTGATGGGACAGTTTCCACTATTTAAGTCGCCGACTGCTTCAGTCAACGTAACATTTGCACTCGGCGTCGCGTCGTTTGTTTATTACAACTACGTCGGCATCAGCGAAAACGGGCTGATGAAACATATCGGCCATTTCGCCGGACCAAAACTGCCTTTTGTGATGGCACTGATAATCACGCCGCTGATCTTTTCGATCGAGGTCATCAGTAGTTCGATCAGGCCGTTTACGTTGGGCGTGCGTCTGTTTGCGAATATGTTTTCGGACGAAAAAGTATTTGCGGAGATCACAAATATCGCACCGCCGTTCACGCACTTTGTAGTGCCGCTGATCTTGACGCTGTTAGGCGTGTTTGTGGCGTTCGTTCAGGCGTTTGTGTTCACGCTGCTGTCGATGATCTACATCGGCGAGGTCAGCCACGCTCCGCACGACGACCACGAAGAAGATTCGCATGGCGAAGCCGTCGCGGCCCATGCATAACAAGATTAAAGTGCAAGCTTTAGCTTGTATTCTTTAACGCGGAGACAAGCTAAAGCTTGCACTCCAAACGTGAAGACTGACGATACGGTCTATTTGAAAACTTGCGTTTTATAGCAACTATGCCCGCACGCAACAGGAGACGCGGACTCTACGGAGTATAAAAACCGCGGCATACCGGAAGCGAGGCGAAATAATACCAAGGCTTAACGGCCAGCAAGTTTATCGAAATACCGTTACGACAAGTCTTCTTAATTAACAAAAAAGAGGAGATAAAATGAAAAACTTAAAATTTGTATTTTTTGCACTTATGGCGATCGCTTTGATGGCATTAGTTGCCACTGCACAGTCACCAGAAGAATTGGCTACATTGGGAAAGAAGAACGCTGTCGACGTAACAGTACTTGCATATAAGGCTATCGGCGGCGGTATCGGTTTCGGCCTCGCAGCCGGGCTCGCAGGCATCGGACAGGGACTCGTCGGTTCGCGTGCCGCTGAAGGCGCGGCCCGCAACCCGGGTGCAGCCAGCACCGTTCAGACAATGATGATCATCGCCCTCGCGCTGATCGAGTCACTCGTGCTGTTCGCACTGCTCATCGTTTTCGTCAAACTCTAAACATAGAGTGGCCTATATTATCGCGGACGAGGCTGTTATTGGCTTCGTCCGCTTTTTATTTCTTCCTTAGCGTCTTTGCGACTTTGCGGGAGTCCTTCTCCGTTCAGACAGAATGAAGAAACTTCTTGTAATCCACAGAAGCGCGTTTTATTCTTTTAATTGCAACCTCAGCGAGTCTGAGACGTTCTAATTAGTAATGATTGATGATCTTTTAGGAAAAGTTGTAGCTGAAAAATACCGTATTGAGTCTGTGCTGCGCGACAGCGACCTCGGCGGGATATACCGCGCGTTTCATGTCGCGATGGACAAACCGGTGACGGTCAAGATACTGTCCCCGGCGGTCGCCATCGACGCACGTTATGTAGAAAAGTTTCTGGCCGAAGCAAAAACGGCCGCGGCAGTCTCGCATCCAAATCTGCTCAACGTCACAGATTTCGGCACCGACAACCGCAACATTACATACACAGTTTACGAAGGTGCTGACGGCGAAACTCTCAAAGAATTGATGAAACGCGACGGTGCGTTACCTGTCGGCCAGGCTCTCAGCATCGCAAAACAGGCCGC
>JBKJRA010000191.1:0-5321 GCA_046594975.1 Pyrinomonadaceae bacterium
TTCGCGGCGATCGACGACGAGATCAACCATTCCGTGTTCGAGTAAGAATTCGCTACGTTGAAAGCCTTTGGGGAGTTTTTGGCGGATGGTCTGTTCGATCACACGAGGGCCGGCAAAGCCGATCAGGGCTTTCGGTTCAGCGAGAATAACATCCCCGAGCATTGCAAAACTCGCCGTCACGCCGCCCGTCGTCGGATCTGTTAAAACAGATATGAACGGAAGACGTGCCTCGTGCAGTCTTGAGAGTGCCGCCGATATTTTGCCCATTTGCATCAGTGAAAGCGTGCCTTCCTGCATTCGGGCTCCACCGGACGCAGCAAAGATAATTACGGCGCCGCGATCTTTGAGAGCACCTTCGATCAGCCGCGTAATTTTTTCGCCGACCGCCGAGCCCATCGAGCCGCCGATGAACGCCATGTCCATCGCACCTGCGTAAACCAGATGTCCGCCGGTCATCCCTTTGCCTGAGATCAGAGCTTCGGGCAGGCCCGAAACCTCTTTGGCCTGTTCGATACGGTCTTTATAAGGTTTAGAATCGACGAATTTCAGTGGGTCGCCGGAAGTCACTTCCTCGTCCAGCTTTTTGTACCGGCTGTCGTCAAAAAGATCTTTTAGCCTTCCAACTGCGGTGTAGCGAAAATGGTAGCCGCAATGCGTGCAGACCTCATGCGAATCGGTCAGCTCGCGTTTATAAAGAGCACTTTCACAATCCGGACATTTTACAAAGATGCCTTCAGTTTTCACTGTCTGCTCTTCGTCATCGTCCTGCCCTTCGATCTTCGGTTTGTCTCTGCTAAACCACGACATAATCTTTTAGTTAACCAAAATTTAAGGTTAGCATACGGTCATTTATCGTTAAAGCTGTCGGATCATTTGAGGATATTGAGCATTTGCGAATGGATAAGACCATTGCTCGCGACCATCGGCGGCGTGTAGATGCTGAATTTCGAATTGTCGTAACCGCTGACCTGACCACCAGCCTCCTCGACAAGCAAGATGCCCGCGGCCATATCCCAAGGGTTAAGCCCCTCTTCCCACATGCCATCAAAACGCCCGCACGCAACATAAGCCAGATCAATAGCAGCCGATCCGTCTCGACGGACCCCACGAGAATTTAATAGAAATTCCGTCAGGTTCCGTGCAAAATCCGGCCTACTTTTGAAATTATACGGAAAGCCAGTGACGATCAGCGATTCGCTCAATTGCTCTGCTTTCGACACGTGAATGGGCTTGCCGTTAAGTGAGGCACCACGGCCTCGCTCAGCCGAAAAAAGCTCGGCCCGCGTTGGGTCAAACGTCACACCGATTACGATCTCGCCCTCGTGTTCGATTGCAAGCGTTACGCAAAAGCACGGATAGCCATGTGCAAAATTGGTCGTGCCGTCGAGTGGATCGATGATCCATTTCCAAGTCGTCCCGTCGCCGATAATGACCGCCTCGCCTGATTCCTCCGCCAGAATAGAATGACGTGGATAGTAAGATTTAATGCGTTCGATGATGAGAGCTTCCGACGCAAGATCTGCCGCTGTTACGAGATCAATGTCCCCTTTTTTGTGTATCGCGATACCGCGATCAAACTTTTCGAGCAGCATCTGCCCCGCATCGCGGGCGGTTTCAATAGCAAAATTGAGCATAAAGAAGATTTAACCACAGAGAGCACAGAGAACACAGAGAGACCGAACAGAAAGATTTAAATCTCAGTGCTCTCAGTGCTCTCTGTGGTAATTTTTCTTATTTTTTAAGTCTGCGTTCGGCGACGTCGAGAAACTCCCGCACTTGATCGTCCCAGAAAACCCCATCGTGAATTCCCGGATGCTCGCGAAATTCGTGCGGAATTTTTTTGTCATTGAGCAGTTTGAGAAAGTCGCGATTATTTGCGATCAGGAAATCCTCCGTGCCGCATGATTGATAAATAAAAGGCAAGGCCTGTACTTTTTCCGGTATGATCTCGCGAATCATACGAAAGATATCGTTGGATTTGCGCCCGTCACCGGCCATATCGAGGCCAAAAACCACATCCATAGACTTTGCGATCGAACCGGCTGTCTTTTCAGTCCAGTCGGATGCACCTAAAGCACCACTAAAACTGCCAATTAGCGTAAATTTATCAGGATATTTGAGTCCAAATTTCAGCCCGCCATATCCACCCATTGAGAGTCCGGCGATAACCCGATGTTCGCGGTCGGCAAGAGTTCGATAATTCTTGTCGATCTCAGGCACTAACTCCTGCATTATGTAGCTTTCGTATTTGTCGTTCGGGGCGGTTACGCTGTCGCTGTACCAACCGTTGTCGCCCTCAGGTGTGACAATGATGAACTGATGATTTTTTGCATATTCCGAAACTTTCGTTTTATCGGTCCAATTACTGAAATGCCCGGTCAAACCGTGCAATAAATAGACGACCGGAAACCTCGCCTCTTTCTGTGTCTTGTAATTAGCCGGCAAAATGATGCGATACGGCATATCGCGGGCCATCAACTTGCTCTTGAGCGTTTCATTGCTATACCCATCGTTCGCGCTTTTGGCAGAGGCTTGCCCCAACGCCGAGACACTTAGGAACAGCATTGCGGCCCAAACCAAAACTAATGATCTGCGTCTATTCATATTCATAAATCGTCGCTCCATTTCTCCCGAATAAAATCTTAAATTTTGCCTTTTGACTTTTTACTTTTGCCTTTAACTCTCTGTTTTATGTATCGACCGCACACGCTGTCTTGCTTTTTTAGAGCGGCGGATGGTGTTGCGGCGTTTGAGATTGCTTTCGGCCCAGTCGGAAACCTGTTTGAGCGGATGCCATTCGAAACTCTCGAGCGGCAACACCTCACTCGATGCGTCCTTTAGCTTGAGCGTGCTGAACGCAACGAAAAGTATCATCAGATTAAACAAAACACCAGCCGTGACAACCAGCCAACCGGGAGCAAGCCCGACGGTCGCCCGCTGAAATACAATATCCCAAAATATTTTTTTGTCCGCCTCAGTCGCGAGCGGAATAGGCGATGGATGAATATATATCTTTAGCGTCCATGACAATGACAGCAATAAAAAGATCCACAGATAATTTGAGCGCAGCCGTCTGCCGACAGCTTCCCATTCGCTGATCGTGAAATGCGGCGTTATCAGGTCGGCAGCTATGTGCTCGGCCCATTCTTTATCGGGCGGCACCATTCGGTGCGATAGCATCGGAGCGAAATAGCCGGTCTCCAGCACGCGCACACGGTTTGCCCAGACCTCGTAATATCTGTAACGCCTCGCTTCCATAAACAAAAATATCGATACGAGCAAAGTATTGATCGGTATCGCAAAATGCGGATTGTCAGGCGAGCTGAAAACGAACGAAAGCGTTGCACCCGCCGTGATCACGGCCCAGTTCGTCGTCGTATCAAGTCGTGTTCGCCATACATTAGAACGCTGGACTTCGCCGCGATAAAAATGAGCCATTGCCATATTAAATTCGGCGGGCAACAATTTTTGAGCAATATTTACCGGTGTCGCACGAGGCTTTTGGGCACGTTTATGAACTTCCTCGGCAAAGGCGCGGAAACTCTGGGGCACATTCGTTATATGAATGTCTGGATCAGTTGATTGAGAACCGGCGCGAACCTCGTCGTTCATATCGCTTAAAAGGGGATGATTAGCAGCGAGCTAGTCTTAAATTAAAGATAATCTTTTACAGCTTTTGATGCAAGAATATCGCCGTTCGGCTACACTCTCTCTTTATGATCGAGACGGACGAAAACTGGATGTGGAAAGCGATACACATCGCCCGCGAAGCCGAAAAGATCGGCGAGGTACCTGTCGGAGCCGTAATTATTGACGCCGACGGCAAGATCTTAGCCGCCGCCTCTAACCGCCCGATCACAAATGTCGATCCGACCGCCCACGCCGAGATACTCGCTCTTCGCATTGCCGCGATCCGTGTCGGCAATTACCGCCTCGCCGGTTCGACCATTTATTCCACCGTCGAACCGTGTGCGATGTGTGCCGGAGCCCTTGTAAATGCACGCGTTGCTCGCCTTGTGTTCGGCACTCACGACGAACGCTTTGGAGCCGTCGAAACTCATTTCCGAGTCTGTGACAGTCCGGATCTCAATCACCGCATGGAGATCACATCAGGCGTCCTCGCCGACAACTGCCGCAAGCTAATGCAGGATTTCTTCAAAACCAAACGGAAGAATTCGTAACCACGAAAATACACTAAAATGACACGAAAAAGATTTTCTCTTTTTGGTGATCTTTCGTGTGCTTTCGTGGTTATACCTTCCTTCCTACACCCGCAACTTGAATTATCCTCCCCTAAACCGTTAGAATCATACGTTCGCGGAGAGGTGCGAGAGTGGATGAATCGAGCAGTCTCGAAAACTGCCGTACCTTTACGGGTACCGTGGGTTCGAATCCCACCCTCTCCGCCATTGATTTAAATTACGAAGTCACTTAATTCGTAATTCGAAATTGACTAACGGAGGATCTATGCCCTTAACAAAAAGATTATCGGCTGAGTTTATCGGAACTCTCTGGTTAGTGCTTGGCGGTTGCGGCAGTGCGGTTTTAGCTGCTGCGTTCCCTAGTCTCGGCATCGGATTTGCCGGCGTATCACTAGCGTTCGGTTTGACCGTGCTGACGATGGCTTATGCTATCGGGCACATTTCGGGCTGTCATCTCAACCCGGCGGTAACATTTGGCCTGTGGGCCGGAAAGCGTTTTCCGGCAAATGAGATACTGCCGTATATCATTGCCCAGGTTTTAGGTGCGATAAGCGGTGCGGGGCTTTTATACGTCATCGCCAGCGGCAAAGCGGGCTTTTCGCTTGCAGGCGGATTTGCCTCAAATGGTTTCGGCCAACATTCGCCGGGACAATACGAAGCTCTAGCCTGTTTCGTCGCTGAGGTCGTAATGACGTTCTTTTTCCTGATCGTCATTCTCGGTGCGACGCATAAAAAAGCACCGGCAGGATTTGCCCCGATCGCGATCGGTCTTTGTCTGACGCTGATCCATTTGATCACGATCCCGGTGACCAATACGTCCGTCAACCCGGCACGCAGCACGGGCCCCGCGATCTTTGTCCAGGGCTGGGCTCTATCGCAGCTGTGGATGTTTTGGGTCGCTCCGATACTCGGTGCGTTGCTCGCTGGCTTAGTATATAGTTGGATGGTAGGCGACGATGACGGCGAGGCTGTTCAGGAAGTCGCAGTCTCAGAAGAGATCGTCGTTGACGAATCTGCATAAAGGACGTAACAACCAGCGCTGGAACATTCCGGCATTTTGACAATTTAATTTTCGGAAGGGTGCAAGAGCGGCTGAATTGGCTACATTGGAAATGTAGT
>JBKJRA010000234.1:0-4234 GCA_046594975.1 Pyrinomonadaceae bacterium
TTACAATTTTAAGATTTGCTTTATTCATTCACACCTCCTATATCGACAGTATTGTAGCACAATATCACCACGTCGCTTACCCGTCTTGCAGCTTTCGAATCGCCCTTGCAGGAGATCCAACCACTAACACATTCACCTCAACATCGTTCGTCACAACACTTCCCGCTCCGGTGACAGCTCCGTCGCCAACGGTAATCGGTGCGACGAGCATTGTGTCTGAACCGATCTTCACATTGTTGCCGATGTGCGTCTCGTGTTTGTTTTTACCGTCGTAATTGCAGGTTATCGTTCCGGCACCGATGTTGGTTTTTTCGCCGATGGTGGCATCGCCGAGATATGTCAGATGACTTGCCTTCGAGCCTTTGCCAAGCTTGGTTTTCTTTAGCTCTACAAAATTTCCAACCTTTGAGCCGTCCATCATCACGGCGTGGCCGCGAAGGTGAGCCATAGGGCCGAGCGAGCATTCATCGCCGACCTCAGAATCGCGTATCAGGCAATTATCACGTATCTCGACGCCGTTTCCTATTTTCGATTCTTTGATACGCGTGCCCGATCGGATCGTGCAATTGTCGCCGATCACGCTGCCGCCTTCGATAGTCACATTTGGATAAATGACCGTGTCACGGCCGATCGTGGCTTTGGCACTGATATAAACTGCCTTAGGATCGATAAATGTCACTCCGCTTTCGAGCATCAGTTTCGCGACCGTGCGGCTGCGGGTTTCGGCTTCCATTTCCGCAAGCTGACGGCGGTCGTTGACGCCCTCAACCTCACGCGTATCACCGCTTTGAAATATCGCAACGTCATCGCCCTGTTCACGCAGAATTTGCGGCACGTCAGTCAGGTAATATTCGCCCTGCGCGTTTTTGTTATTGATCTGTGACAGAGCGGCAAATAGCTTTTTCGTGTCGAAGCAATAAATGCCGGAGTTGATCTCGGCGATCTGCTGTTGCTCGTCACTCGCGTCTTTTTGCTCAACGATGCGTTCGAATTCGCCATTTTCATCCCGCACAACACGCCCGTAACCTCTCGGATCTTTCAGCCGAACCGTCAAAACGGTACAACTTGCACCTTTGCCGCGAAACTCAGCGTGTTTTTTTACAAGCGAATCTAGCGTCTCAGGCGTTATCATTGGCACATCACCCGACAGCACCAGCAGAGTCGAAGCCTGACCCTGTAAAAACTCACGTCCCGCATTTACCGCATCGCCAGTGCCAAGCTGCTCTTTTTGCCAGACAAACGCCGCTTTCGCTTTATCCAACTCATTCAAAACAGCCGCCTGAACATCCTCGCGCTGATGCCCGACAACGATGTAGATCTTTCGTGGGCTGAGCGTTAACGCCGTCTCGCAGACGTGATTGATCAACGGTCGCCCGTCGAGTTTGTGCAACACCTTGGCAAGGTTTGACTTCATGCGGGTGCCGAGACCGGCTGCCAAAATTAAAATGTCGAGATCGCTATTTGTCATTAATTTAACAGGATGAACAGGATAGGCAGGATAAATTCACTTTGCCAGTGTCGAGGCACATATCATGTAGATCCTGTGCATCCTGTTCGAATTCTTTTTAACCAACCGCCATTTCCTTGGGTTGCAGAGCACACAGCAGCGTTACTTGCGCCAGCTTTCCCGAATGATGGCGAACCATTTCTCCATCGTCCAACAGATTACCATAAACGATCTCGGCTCCCTCGATCGTTTCGGGCGTAACCGAACCGTGGATACCGATCTGTTCGGCTCCCTCACCGGCATATTTATCGGCCTGTCTTTTGCTGATCGGATGATCGTTGACGATGACGTAATCAAAATCGATCTGCGGTGCGTACTCACGCACTATTTCCAAATGATGCCGTGCCGAAAAACCATCTGTTTCGCCCGGTTGCGTCATTAGATTACAAACAAATATCTTAGTCGCTGAGGAAGCCCCTATAGCATCCGCCACTCCCTCAACGAGTATCGGTGGCAGCAGGCTCGTCCACAGCGATCCCGGCCCGACGCTTATGATATTAGCTTCGTGAATGGCCGCAAGAGTTTCAGGCATCGGCTGACAATCAGCAGGTTCGAGATACAGGCGTTTGATATGATGCCCGACGTGACCGATATTCGTCTCACCACGAACCGTCGTCCCGTCAGTCAGCTCCGCCGCAAGCCGCACATCTGCAACGGTCGCAGGGTAAATATGGCCTTTGCTTGCGAGGATCTCGGATGAAAGTTTCACAGCTTCGGCAAAATCGCCTGTGATCTCAGTCAGAGCCGCTAGGAATAAATTTCCAAATATATGCCCACCGAGATCTCCGTCGCCGCGAAAGCGATGGCGAAAGAGTTTTGACAATAATTGCGAATCTTCGCTGAGCGCCACCATGCAGTTACGAATGTCGCCCGGAGGCAGCATCTGCAGCTCGTCACGCAGTCTGCCCGAACTGCCGCCGTCGTCCGTCACCGCAACGATCGCCGACAGATTGTCGAGCCATATCGTCTCAGTCTCGTTCGCGTGGACGAAATGCTTTAAGCCCGAAAGCAGCGTCGAGAGCCCATTTCCGCCGCCTATCGCGACAAAATTCAGCCCGGTCGAAATGTCGGAAAAAAGATGGTGTTTCATCCAAAGTGGAACGTCTGAAATGTGAGGGGACGGGTGACAAGTGACTGGTAAAAGACGGCGTGAGATAGATACCCATCTCCCGTTTACCGTTTACTGTTTACCGAAAATGGCACCGCGTAATCCGCATCTGCCGCCGACGAGCGCTGCCGACTTTCAAGATATTAGCATTTTTAGCCGTTTGCTTACAACAAAATACCCTCGCTTACATATCCGACGCTAAACCTCGTTGCCAGATAAAAAATACTTGTCGCAATACTCTTTTTTGTGTTAAATTTAGTTTTGCGGCAAGGTCTCGCGACCATCCTGCCGTTTGCCTTAGACAATTCACCGACGATACAATAACCCGCATCGGCTGTTCCCGAAACGAGAATCCAAAAATGGCAGATACGCCTTTTATTTTACAAGAACATCAGTTTGCAAGGCTCAAGACCGTCTTGGAACGCCTGTGCGTCGACTGTGCCGCTCGCGTAGTTTTTCTTATCGACCGCGATGGTCAGCCGATCGCTTTTCACGGTGAGATAGGCGATATGGACACGACTAGCTTTTCGAGTCTCGCCGCCGGCAACGTCGCTGCGACGAGCAGCATGGCGAAATTGATCGGTGAAGACACATTCCCGTCGGTCGTCCACGAGGGCGAGCACGAGAGCATTTACATCAGCATCATCGGCCGCAGTCTGCTGGTCGTCGTGTTTGACGAACGCTCGACGCTCTCGCTTGTAAAGATACGCTCAAAACGCGGTAGCTTTGAGGTTGCAAATATTTTAGAAGAAGCGGCGTCCGATTCGGAAGATTTCCGCGTCAATCAAAATTCGTTCTTCTCAGAGATAACTGACGAGGACATCGACAGTTTATTTAGCTAACTAAAGACTAGTCACTGCCCCTAAGATTATGACTTTTATAAATTACGCATCGCGTGAAATCAATTGCAAGATCGTTTACTACGGCCCCGGATTGTGCGGCAAGACCACAAATCTGCAGTATATATACGACTCGACCGCACCGCAGGCAAAAGGCAAGCTCATAAGCTTAGCGACTGAGACGGATCGCACGTTGTTCTTTGACTTTATGCCACTCGAACTAGGAACGGTTCGCGGGTTTAAGACACGATTTCACCTCTACACGGTGCCGGGACAGGTCTATTACGACGCTTCGCGAAAGCTGATCCTCAAGGGCGTTGACGGCGTCGTTTTCGTCGCCGACAGCCAAGAGGAGCGGATGGACGCCAATATCGAATCGCTTTACAACCTCGAAGAAAACCTAGGTTCACAAGGCTATAACCTCGCCGAACTTCCATACGTCCTCCAGCTAAACAAACGCGACCTGCCCAACGTCACGCCTATCGAAGAGCTTTCACACGAACTGCTCAAAAAAGGCGAGCCCGTTTTCGAAGCCGTCGCCACCAACGGCACAGGCGTTTTTGACACCCTCAAGGCCGTCGCAAAACAGGTACTGACGGAGCTCAGGAAAGGATAGCCACAAAAAGCACAAGATACACAAAATAAGAAAGAGGTAAGAACATAAAATTTTTACCTCTTTTTTGTGTTCTTTGTGCCTTTTGTGGCAAATAATAAAAAAGGTGGGGGGACAGGAGAGTACCCACACCTTTCTTTTATTCCCAAGCAGTAGCTCGACTACTT
>JBKJRA010000258.1:0-4816 GCA_046594975.1 Pyrinomonadaceae bacterium
CTCGACCTGGAGCAGATTCATATTACGAACACGCATCTCGGTGTCGAAAATCTCGTAGCGTGCCTTACCGGCTTCTTTCGCACGATACATCGCGGCATCGGCGTCACGAAGGAAATCTTCGGCACGACGCTCAACATGACTGGATACGACAATGCCGATACTCGCGGTCGTAAACACCTCGTAATTGTCGATCTGAAAAGGCTCCGAGATGCTCGATTGCAGGCGTTTGGCAACGTGTGCGACCTCGGTCGCGTCGCCGCTGCGATGCAGCAAGATCGTAAATTCGTCACCACCGAGCCTTGCAACAACGTCGCCCGGACGGACGCAAGCTTGCAGCCGCTCAGAAACGCCGATCAGCAATTTGTCGCCGACAGCATGGCCAAGACTGTCGTTTATCACCTTAAAGCGGTCAAGATCGAGGAACAGCACGGCAAATTTTGCATAGCTATTGCCTTCGGCACGCTCGACTGCCTGCTTGAGATGATTCATGAACGAGACACGATTTGGCAGGTCGGTCAGCGTGTCGTGGAGAGCGTAATAACGCAGCTTTTCTTCGGCAAGACTCCGCTCCGTAATGTCTCGGAAACAGCAAACACGGCCAACAGGCACGCCTTCCATAAACTGCGGCTGAGAATAGCGCTCGTAGAGGCGGCCGTCTTTGAGATCGATCAACTCGGTGGTGGTCGACATCGGGTCGGACCATAATTTCTCAAGATTCACGAGAAATTGCTCGGGATCGGCAAGCTGTTGGACCACGTGTTTGACGAGGTCCTCGCTGTTCTTGGCATCAATAATTGATTGATCGACGCCCCACATTTCAACAAACTTTTTGTTGCAAGTAACGATTTCACGGCCGAGTCCCATCACGATCATTCCGTCCGCAGTAGATTCGAATGTCGAAGAGAAAAGCGAGACCGTATTATGCAGTGACGATTCGGCAAGACGGCGTTCGCTAATGTCACGTGCGATACCCTGCACGCCGATGGGCATTCCGTTACTGACCATCAGACGAGTGCTAAGATCGAGCGGAACACGGCGGCCGTCTTTGGCAATGATCTCAAGCTCGTAGGTCGTCGGACGTTCGTCTTCGATCTTGCGGGCGGTCATCGTGCGAGCGCCTTCGAGATACTCGGGGGCGACGACCTGAGCGATATTCATCGTCAAGGCCTCTTCGCGAGAGTAGCCCGTAATCACTTCGCCGGCACGATTAAGCGATGTAAATACACCAGTTAGATCGTGCGTGTAGATCAGATCATTGGCATTTTCGAATAGGTCTTTATAACGCTCTTCGTTTTTGCGGCTCGTTTCCTCGGCCAGTTTCCTTGCGGTAATGTCACGAGCGATGCCCTGGACAGCAATCGGAACACCATCTTTGTGAATGACGGTACTGTTGACCTCAAGCGTGATGCGTTCACCGTCTTTCTTTAGACAATCGACCTCGTACACCGTTTGACCGGATGAGCCTAATATCTTTTTCGAGAGCTTTCGTTTGACGAGATCCAGATGCTCAGGGGCGATGATGTCCGTCATATTTAATGACAGAGCGTCGTCTTGCGAATAGCCTATGACCTGTTCGGCGGCCTGATTTATCGAGATGTAATTACCCTTTAAGTCGTGTACGTAAATTATGTCGTTGGCATTTTCAAACAATTGGCGATATCTAGCTTCGCTTTCGTCCAAGGCATCACTTGTTAGTTTTCGTTCGGTTACATCGAGAATGACGCCTTGCCAGCAGAGCAGTTTGCCGCTTTTGTCCTTGATAAAGCAACTGCGGTCGCGGACCCAGATGATGTGGCCATTTTTACAGACGACACGATATTCAAAATCGACGCTCTCGCCTTTGCTCATCGCTTCGCGAGTTGCACCGAGAACATTATCGCGGTCGTCAGGATGGATGATCCGGTCCCAGATGTCGGTGTCCGTCAACCATTCGTCGTGCGAGTAGCCAAATTTTTCAAAAGTCGGGCTGATATATATCGGCTTATGCGGAGCTGCGGCATCGACTGCGTAGAACATCACCGGCAGGTTTTCGATAAAGGTCTGAAACGTGCTCTCACCGACCGGCGAAAGCATCAAATGCGTTTCGTCGGCTTTTTCTTTTTTTGTTATCGGTGATCTTTTGGCCATGAAAGGCGGATTTGGATGGATCTTAGTGATCTATCTTTGGCAACAAGTGAGACTGTAAGCGTTATCGTAAAAGTGTTGTTAATAAACGGTTTGGAGCGTTTATGTCCTTTGGTTTGGCGGACATTGAAGTGGAGCACTAGCGTTAAATCAGTTTTAACGCATATCCATATTACCATGTCCGGGCGACCCGTTACCATCTTTTTTACAATAAATAGGCATTTCTTTCTCGAGGGAAAACAGCTAAACTAATTGCAATTAATCGGGAAATATATGAAGAAAATAATTGCCATTGCTGTTCTATTTTTGTTGGCCAATGTCGTCACGTTTGCTCAAACGATGCCTGCGGGGGCCGATCCTGCATTGTGGGCAAAAGCGTTGAAAATACATAAAAAAGCCATCGTCGTTGACGGTCATAACGACATCACCACGCCTCTTGTCGATGAAGACTGGGATTTGCGTAACAGCACCGTCGGCAAGTTTCATCTTGGAGGCGACCCTTTTCATACGGATGTAGCCCGGTTCAAGGCTGGTGGCGTTACGGGCGAATTCTTCGCGATCTACGTGTCAGGCACGACGATGAAGACCGGCGGTGCGATGCATCGTGCTGTGGATATGATCGACGCAACCTATCGCGAGGCCGAGCGTAACCCAGACAGCTTTGTCTCGTGCACGACCGCCGCTGAGATACGCAGTGCCAAAAAGCACAACAAAACGTGCATTTTGATGGGCATTGAGGGCGGTTACGTTATCGAAGATTCGCTTGCGGCTCTGCGTGTAATGTACCGGCTCGGCGTGCGCTATATGACGCTGACGCACAACGTCGCGACGAACTGGGCTGACGCTCACCGTGATGAGAAACATAACGGGCTAACCGATTTTGGCAAGGATGTCGTCCGCGAGATGAACCGCTTGGGGATGTTCATCGACATCTCGCACGTCTCGGCAAAGGTCATGCGTGACGTGCTCGACATCACAACGGCCCCGGTGATCGCTTCTCATTCAGGTGCCCGAGGGCTCAACGACCACACGCGGAACGTGCCTGACGACGTGCTTGCACGGATGGCGAAAAACGGCGGGGTGATCATGGTCAATTTCTATCCGTCATTTCTAGATGCTCGCACTAACAAAGAAGAGAATGAGCGTACCGTCAAGCTAAAACTACAGCTCGACGCTCTGCACGAGCAATACAAAGACGATCAGAAAGGCTTTGACGAAGCCGAGCGGCAGCTCTTTGCCGCTAACCCGATCTACCTCGCACCGTACACGCGGATCGTCGATCATATCGACTATATAAAAAAGGTCGCGGGCATCGACCACGTCGGACTCGGTTCGGATTTCGATGGTGTGCCAATGCTCCCCGCCGGTATGAACGGTGCCGAAGACCTGCCGCTCGTCACCTACGAAATGCTCCGTCGCGGCTACTCCGAAACCGATATTCGCAAAGTCCTAGGCGAAAACCTCCTTCGTGCAATGGCCCAAATGGAAAAGGTCGCCGGCAACCGCCAGATCAGCGGACAGGGAAGCCTTAAAAGGATCAAGTGACCCCTTTTCTCTCTTGACTCGCAAATAGAACAGGCGTATATATTTTAGTTAACCGATATTCCCATTGATTTATAAGCTGAGCGTGCCTTTCGCCAACAGATGCGGCGGCGGCATGATTTGCTCAATACACGCATCTCTATCTTTGAGGAGAAACTAAAATGAGAAAGTTATTTTTGGCGATCTCGACGCTCATCGCAGCGTCGTTTATATTCACATCGTGCGGAGCCCCGGCAGCGAACAACGCAGCAAATAATGGCAATAAGCCAGCCAATGCTGCAAATACCGCAACGGCCCCGGCCGCTGACAAAGCTGCTGTCGAAGGTGAAATAAAGAAGATGATGGACGATTTTGCGGCTGCTCTGAATAAGGGTGACGCGGATGCTCTTGGGAAGGTCTATGCGGACGATTACACGCTAATCGACCAAAACGGAGCTATGCAGACCAAGGCTGCCCGTATCGAAGCCGTAAAGTCTGGCAAGTTGAAGATGGAAGGTATGAAGTTTGACGACCTAAAGATCAAGACGAACCCAGCTGGCGACGGAGCGGTTGTAACCGGCCACGTAACCGGAAAAACGATAATGGACGGCAAGTCAGAGGACAGAAACTCGATGGTCACGTGGGTGATGGGCAAGATGAAAGACAAAGGTTGGCAGTTTGTCAGTGCTCAGATAACCGACATCAAAGCCGGTGCCGCACCCGCAAAGGCCGATGAAAAGAAACCCGACGAGAAACCGGTGGCGAACAAATAGTTAGGTGAAACTTTCGGGTTAGAGAAGATGACCTTAACTAACCCATTTTGTGCGTCGTGAATTCGGCGTGCTTGCCGCGATCTGCGGCCAATGGAGGAAGACAAATGAAAAACATATTAGTGATCTTATTAGTGATCGCTGCAACAGCAGCAGCGGCGTTTGGGCAATGTAGCGATGCAGATAAAAAGGCTCTCGAGGCTTTCGACAGGGCATGGGGCAAAGCGGGTGAAACAGGCGACAAAGCCGCGTTAATGACCATCTATGCCGATGATTATATGGGTATGCCCGGAATGCTGGGAAAGACCGCGACTATCGATAATACGATGAAATCCTTTGAGCGGGACAAAGCCAATCCGGCGATGGCTGACAAAATAACACACGACAGCTATATGATCTCG
>JBKJRA010000288.1:0-5315 GCA_046594975.1 Pyrinomonadaceae bacterium
TAGCGGCAAGCTCATCACGCCTCCGCTTGGAGCATCGATATTGCCCGGTATTACGCGTGATTCGGTTATACAGATCGCTCGCGAACTCGGTATCGAGGTTATCGAAACCTCCATTCAACGATCTGCACTTTATCTTGCCGACGAAGTATTCTTCACCGGAACCGCGGCCGAAATTACGCCGATCCGTTCGGTTGATCGCATTACAGTCGGAACCGGAAAACGCGGCGAGATGACCAAGCGTCTGCAGGAAGAATTCTTTGCCGTGATCGATGCCACCCGTCCTGCACCATTTGGGGCTGACTGGTTAACATTTATCAACGCCGTCGATGAAAAAAAAACGGCGACAGCTCAAGTTAGTCTGACAAATTAGACTGCTCCCCAATGTTTTGATAATAAGGTCACCATAGAGGTGACCTTATTTTAATTTTCCTAGCCTCAACTGTCGTTTTGTTGTATCCGTGGGCAAATTGATGTCCGGCTTAATAGTCTGCGAATGTACTTTTAGGATGGAGCATTTTTAGAAAACCCAAAGGTTTACATAATTTTTTGCTGAGGAACTCTGCGTCCGCATTACTCGCTCGCAATCGAGACCGCAGCTCCTGAGCAACTCCTATGCCGCTGAAAACTCTTTGCCTCCAATGGAAGGTAGAACTTGAGATGAATTAAAAAAATAATTGCATAAGAATCACCGAATGCCCTGGCCGATCTGTTCGGTGCCGAATGATCCGATGCCTTTTAGGCGGAAGCTGAAGGCGAAGCGGTTTTCTTTGCGGACACCGACGTTAAAGGTGTAGTACTGGAGGGCGATCGAGCAGCAATCGTAAGCGTAACCGATGGTGGCGAGCGAGCTGATCATCGGTGAGGTTTGCTTGGCCCTGTTATTTTGGAAGTCAAAGAAGAACGACACGCCGCCGTAGAGTCCGCGATCACGGTTGCCAACGAAGACCGACGGACTCCATTGAGAACCGCGCAGGGTTCCGGGTTCTTTGCCGTTAGGGTCGGCATACTGAGCGAGCGACGGGATCAGAGTGATCGCCCTCGTATAATAAAAAGTCTGGAACAGTTTGAAAAAGGGTTTGTCGTAACCGACCGTTGCAGTAATATCTCGCAAGCCATCTCCCTGAAAACCATAATCAAGCCGTGTGTTTACAAAAATGGTCCTTTGCGGACGGTATGTGGCATCTATATTAAACGGTGAAAATCGTCGCGGAGTCCCGCCAAATGTATAAAAACTCAATGCCGTCATTGGCTCGATCTGATTTCGTCGGCTTGCTATCAATGCCCCCCCAAATGTCTTGTCAAAAAAATACTTACCTCTAACGGTAATGCTGAGAACCTCATACGGCTGGATCGACTCCGGGGTTTTGGCCGAATCAGGATTATCGTGCAGCAATTTTTGGGCTTCGGGGGTTACTGCCTCACTGTATCTGCGGGTATAAAACCTATTTATCACACCAAATTCGATCTCATTCGTATTTGCGATCGTATCGACATAATCAAACCTGATTATCCTGTTGAAATTATCGACACCTCTCACATAGCGGTAAGTTAGATAGGGCTCGATCACATGACGAAATCTGAACTTATCATCTTTTCCGTAAAAGTTTTTTGCTAGTGCAACCGGCCTTACATCGAAGACAAACTCGCCATACTTACGGATCACGTCACGGCTAATGACCTGACGACGTGCATCGAAAGAATTTGAATAAAAAGTAACACGGGCCGCCCCGGTCGCAGTAAAATTGAAATATTTAGTGTGCAGCGGCAAGATCAGTTGGGGATATGCGTCGAGGCGCTGAACCGTCGCCGGTGTCACTACCGGCGAAGAGCGGGTCATTTGACGATACAGAACAAGGTCATCGACCTCTTCGCGACGTGATACGCCCTCAAGACTGGCTTTGAATGAGAAATAGACAGGGTTAAGAAAAGACAGCATCGAGGGGCGCTTTTCAAAACTAATGCTCGGTAGATTTCGCGTCTTTTCTCGCACGTTTGGAATCGAAATTACTTGTGTGCGGGCCAGCAGATTAAGCGTATATTCCCCCCAACTCTTATTTACAAATATCTGTGAATTTTCGATCGGCGAGATTATTTGCTGGATGCCGTCAGAAAATTCCTGTCGAAATGCGAGGCTTGATGTGATGCGGAGATCAGCTACCGCAGTAAAACCATTTGGAAAATAATGGACGCCTTCGGCATAGATGATCGAGCCGCCCTGATCGGGGTGCGTCGCATCTGTTTTGTGTCCAAGAATACGGTCTTTGACAGCGTAGAAACCAAAATTAAAATATGATCTAGAGTTGGCGCGTGTGCGAAGATCCAAGCCGTACCCTAAGCCGCGCTTGCTGTAAAGATCGCCGCGAAAAGTCACGTCCGCTGAGTCACCCAATGTTTGGTAATATGCAGTCGAAAGCCGCAGCCCTTTTCGGCCCGAATACCCGATCGACGGGGTTAAAAAGCCCGAGCTGCGGTCTTTCTGCTTTATTGAGATCGAGGCAAATGGAACGATCAAAAGCGGAATATCCTTTACACGAAATCGAGCATTCTTAAGACGCAGCCTATCATTTGTTTTGATCTTGGCCTGATCGGCGGTAAAGCTCCACTTTGGCTTAGCCTCATCACAAGCCGTGAACTTTCCTTTTGTTACGACGATCTCGCTGAGGGATACTCGCTCAACCCGTGCGGCAGTAAAATAAAGAATAGTGCCGTCGTTTGTCTGGTTTGTAAAGCCGGTGGCGTCTTCGAAAGTTCCAAGTTTCGTCTTGTAGTTCCAAATGGATGTTGCTCCGGTAATTCGCTGATCGTCGCCCTGATCAAAAATGACGCTGCCCCTCGCGACCATTTTATTTTCGGCTTCGTAGATAGTTATCTCGTCTGCCTGCATTCGATATATGCCGTAATGAACATCGACATTGCCAATGTGATGAACGATGCGTTTTCCCTTTTCACCCTCAACGGTCTGCTTGTCAGAATAGACGACAACCTCGCCGTCGCCTCCCTCTTGCTCAAAGCTCGGTTTCTTTTTCGGCTTAGGGGCGGTAACACTCTGCTCGGACGAGATCGGATTGATATTCGGCGTATCGGTGATCGGGTTTGAGACCTGGCGCTCGACCGGATTTGTCTGTTGTCCCAAAGCAGAAAAGTACACCAAAAAGATCGTGAGAATTAGGATTTTGAGATTTAGAAACCGCATTAAATCAATAACTTATAAACAAGATGCTAGCACGAAACCAAATAAACAATAAAGCCTTGTGTTAGACTAACTTATCTCGTAATAAGATGTCGATATTGGCAAAAGTAAGCGTTTTGGTGGTCGAAGACGAAGAATTGATGCGTGCAATTTTGCGGCAGCTACTCGAAGATTCGGGCTACGACGTTTTCACATCTGACTGCGCAGAAAATGCTTTGCATCTGTTTTCTGAACACGATATCGCTGTCACCCTTACAGATATTAAGATGTCCGGCAAGGATGGCCTGGAACTCCTAGATCAGATCAAATCCGTTGATCCCGAAGCAATAGTGATCATTATGACCGCATTCTCGTCGGTTGACTCCGCAGTCGCAGCATTGCGTAAAGGTGCCTATGACTATGTCACAAAGCCATTTGTTAACGAAGATCTCCTCCAAACGATCAAGAATGCCGTTACGCAGCGTCAGCTTTTTTTGGAGAATCGGGTCCTACGACGTGAATTAAGGCAAAAATATAATTTTCACGAGATAATCGGAAAAAGTGACACCCTGCAACGTGTATTTGACCTAGTGAAAAAAGTCGCTGATACAAATGCCAATGTCTTGATTCAAGGGGAGAGCGGAACAGGAAAGGAGCTGGTTGCACGGTCCATCCATTTCAATAGCGGACGTGCAGAAATGCCGTTTCTTGCAGTCAACTGCGGTGCATTACCGGAATCATTACTCGAAAGCGAGCTTTTCGGTCACACAAAAGGCTCGTTCTCGGGGGCCGTCGCCGACAAAAAAGGATTGTTTCGCTCAGCATCTGGCGGGACAATATTCCTAGACGAAGTAGGTGAGATGCCGCAGTCATTACAAGTTAAACTTCTCAGAGCTTTGCAGGAACACGAAGTAACGCCGGTCGGCTCCGCCGAACCGATCAAGTTTGATGCTCGGATCGTCGCGGCGACCAACAAACACCTCGAAACAGAAGTTGCGGAAGGAAATTTTCGCGAGGATTTATTTTACCGTCTTAATGTCGTTGAGATCGACGTGCCGCCGCTGCGTGAACGCCGCGAGGATCTGCCGCTCCTAGCCAAACATTTCGCGAAAAAGCCGATCTCAAAAGAGGCAATGGCAGCATTGGTAAACTATGCGTGGCCTGGAAATGTACGTGAACTTCAGAATGTGATGGAGCGTGCGGTGATACTCAGCGACGACATGATCGGAAACGACAGCCTGCCAACGAAAATTTCAGGAGACGCATCATTTGAGACAAGTGACGGAGAGAAATTCAGGCCGTCACTCGAAGCAATAGAGCGGCGTTATGTCATTGAGATACTTACTTCTGTCGAAGACGACAAGACAAAGGCAGCAAATATATTGGGCATTGACCTCTCGACCCTTTACCGCAAGCTGAAACGTTATGAAGAGCTTTGAGGTATTATTTGGCGGTAAGTTCCAGAACGAAGTAATCAGTTCCTTCTACACGCACGATCCGTCCGTTGGTATATGGCTCTTGAAAAAACTGGTTTGCGGCGTAAGACTGCCCTTTCAGATCGTCCTCGCCACTCGTCTCACCCTGTGCAATAAGTTCGGCAGGAAACCATGTTTCGGATGAAATATTTGCAGGTGCTGCAGGGCGGACTTTTTCAGCTTCGGCAACAAGCTTGGCAGAATCTGTGGGCGAAAATCGCAGGACAGCGATCAGTTTTTTTTGTGCCTTGTCCTCTTTCCATGCGACATCTTCAGCTACGAATAGCACATTTACGATAACACCTAGCTCTTCGACATTGGTCCGGGCAGCGTTAGAATTCTCGGCTGGTTTACTTACGGCGGCTGGAGAATTCGCAGGTTTATTGGCACTGCCGCCACACGAAGTTATCGAGGCGACACAAAACAAAAATACTAAAATTATCCCAGCCAAATGGATCTTCATTAAGTAATTGTATGCGGATAGTTTAGAAATTTGCAATTTTGTAACTTGAAACGAAACCGAATGACGGCTAGAGTTGTCAAGATTTCTTTGTTCAAAATATTTCGATGACAAAATCTAAAGCAACCGTCTGGTACGCGCTGATCGTGCTCTTTGCGATCAATACATTGAATTTCTTTGGCCGGCAAATTCTCGCTGCCATTGGTGAACC
>JBKJRA010000125.1:0-5419 GCA_046594975.1 Pyrinomonadaceae bacterium
CCGAGATGAAAATGCGGGGCGATCGTATGTTCGACGAACTGCGTCAGCAAATATCCGCCGAGCACCAGCATCATCGGTACGTATAGATCTTCACTATTCGCCGGCGACGAGCGTTGCCACAGCGTCATCGATTTTGGCAATATCTCAAAAAGCGTTACCGCCAGCATAAATCCCGCCCCGAGAGCCAGCAGGTATTTGATGAAATGCTTATATTGCGTGTGCAGCCGCGACGGAAACAGAACAAGCCCGCCGAGAACATTGGCTAGTGCGGCAAGAAGGCCGAATATAACGAGTTGGATAAATAGAGGCGGCATTGAGTAACCAGAGCAGTTCTATCCTATATCAGCACCCCGAATAAACACAAAAACCCAGCGTTTTCGCGCCTGATCCAATAATTGGAATATTTAAACGTATGATTAAGTATTTTGGTGAAATAATTGCTTGACACGCGGCGCACAGTGAGCGTAGAATTCATTTGCATTAGATAAACTCTGATATGGCTTTCAGAGATACTAACAAAACTAAAACAAGTGTTTAATAACTAAAGCGCATTTTGCAATGCGCAAAAGGCAGCGTTTGTGTGGATTTCCGGACGCTTGCTCAGTATCGACGGTAGCTTTTCATACGATCTTTGAATATGCCGCAGACACCAGCAGAAAGCGCTCACCGCTCCGTTTTACTCGCGGAAACGCTTGCTTTGCTGGCACCGGAAAACGGCGGGCTTTTTATTGACGCGACGCTCGGGCTTGGCGGACATACTGAGGGAATTCTTGACGCTTCGCCGGCCTCAACTGTCATCGGCATTGATCAGGATACGGCGGCGATGTCTCTCGCAAAGGAACGCCTCGCGAGTTTTGATAAACGGGTCACATTCGCACACGCGAATTTTTCGGAGATCCGCGACGTTGCAGGGAATGCATCTCCTGCGGGAATTTTGGCTGACCTTGGGGTTTCGTCGCTGCAGCTTGATAGCGAGACGCGGGGATTTAGTTTTCGGTTCGACGCTCCGCTCGATATGCGGATGGACACGGATTCGGATGATATGACGGCGGCGGAATTGCTGGCGACTGCGGACGAAAAAGAGATCGCCGACATTATCTATCAGTACGGCGAAGAGCGTGCCTCGCGAAAGATCGCACGCTGGATAGTTGAAAAGAGAAAAGCGGGAACGCCGATCGAAACGACAACCGAGCTTGCAGACCTCGTGCGAAGAGCCGTTCGGACAAAGCCAAGCGACAAGATCCACCCTGCGACGCGGACGTTTCAGGCACTGCGAATTGCAGTTAATAACGAGCTCGGAATAATCGAGCACTTCATAAACGATTCGGTCGATCTATTGAAAACAGACGGAACCCTCGCGATCATCACCTTTCACTCTTTGGAAGATCGCATCGTAAAACAGGCGTTCCTAAAGCTCTCGGGGCGATGTTCGTGCCCGCCACGGATCCCGCAATGTGTTTGCGGTGCCGAGAAAAGAGTTGAAATATTGACGCGAAAGCCTGTCGTCGCCGACGACACGGAGATCAATGAAAATCCACGCTCCCGCAGTGCCAAGTTGAGAGCGTGCCGCAAGTTAGAGCAGTAATTACTTTTCGGAGGGATGGGTATGATCAAGAGAAACAACACAAAACAGCAGCCGGAATCGAAGAATTGGCGAGTATATTCGCTGATATTGGTATGCGGTCTGCTTCTCCTGACGGGAATTTTTCTCGCGGGACGTCAGCATTTCTCTTCGATGGACTACGGAATGAAGAATTCACGTCTTCGTAAGCAGATCGATGACCTCGAAGCCGAAAAACGCCGCTTACTCTTAGCACGCGAGATATCGCTTTCGCCAATAGAGATCAAAAAAGCTGCTAAAAAAGTAGGATTTAGCGACGGTTCTGAAATTCAGACAGTCGCTCAACTTACAACCGCGACAAAGGATAAAGCTGTCCCGGCCACGGCCGTTGCCCCGGCAAATCCGATGATCGTCAAGACCGCCGCGGTTTCATCTACGATGGCTATGGTCACAAGCCTCAAGAAAAATGACAAGATCGCAAAAGTAACCAAAACCACGATGGCCGCAGAATAACAACGCCATGCAGCACCCGCTATGAAGAGAACGACTCGACCCCGTAAGAAAAACATGCGTCAGATCGCGTTTACGCGGTTTATGTTTGTTGTGGCATTTTTTGTTTTGTGGATGGGCGGCATCGGTATTCGGCTGTTTCATCTACAGGTTACGCAACACGCTTTTCTAAAAGAGAAAGCCTTAGACATTCGTCAGGTCGAGAAAAAAGACAGGATGCTGCGCGGCACGATCTATGACCGTGACGAACACGCTCTCGCGATGAGCCTGCCTGTAAAAACTCTCTACGCCAATCCGTCCGAGATTGACGACCCTGTTGCAGCAGCCAAAGTTATTGCCAAAACACTAAAGCTTGATGCTAATGTGATCGCAAATCAGATCCGTCAGGGAAAGGATGCTAACAAGAAATATGTCGTCATCGCTAAAAAGCTTGAGGACGATGTTTACCAGAAATATAACAAAGCCCTTGATACGCCTGAGCTAAAAAAGGCGGATCTGCCTAATTTTACGGGGCTCCACTGGATCGACGATCAGAAACGCAGCTATCCATATAATAGTATGGCGGCTCAAGTTATCGGTTTCAGCAATTCTGAAGATGATGGCAGAGCCGGCATCGAACAGTCGCAAGACGATATTTTGCACGGAGCCGTGATCCGCACAGTTCAGGAGCGCGACCGGCTCGGTCGGGTTTACGAAGAGCAGACGACAGAACGCGAAAAACCGAGCGATATCGTTTTGACTATCAAAGCCAATTATCAGTATATGGCTGATCAGGCACTGGAACGCGGAGTGCGTAATGCACAAGCAAAGTCTGGAACGGTGATAGTTTCAGATCCGAAAACCGGCGAGATTTTAGCGATGTCAAACTATCCTTCGTTTGACCCTAATGTCCCAATTACCACTGTAATGGCTGAAAATATTGGAAACAAAGGGATACAGGTAGCTTATTCGCCGGGATCGGTATTTAAGATCGTAACCTACGGCTCGGCACTTGAGAGGCATCTATTTACGCCGGACGATAAGATCAACGCCGGAAATGGAACTATCACTGTCGCGGACCATAAGTTTTCAGATCCGCACACCGGTATGATGACTTATAGTGAGGCTCTTGCTCACTCAAGCAATATTTGTGCTATTAAAACCGGGCTGAGTGTCGGTAAAGATGATTTCTTTTCTATGGTTCAGAAAATGGGTTTTGGCGGCAGGACGGGCATTGAGCTGCCTGCCGAATCCGTCGGAATCGTCCGTGCTCCTGACAAGTGGAACGGCGACTCTCTTGCATCGATGTCGATAGGCTACGAAGTTAACGTGACGGCGTTGCAAATGCACACTGCTTTTGCGACGATAGCAAATGACGGAATAAGGGTCCAACCTCATATTATCAAGGAAATTCGCAGTTCTGATAACAAGCCGAAAACTGTCACGCAACCAGCACAGACGCAGGTATTTACTGCGGAAACGGCGCGAAGCTTACGGACAATGATGAAACAGGTTGTGCTTGACGGAACGGGTAAGCGTGCGATGCTGAATGGTTATTCAACCGCAGGAAAAACGGGCACGGCCTGGAAGGTTGACGCAAAATCCAAATCTGTAGATTCAAGTAAATACGTCTCGTCATTTATCGGGATGGCTCCGGCTAACGATCCAAGGGTCGTTATTACTGTTGTGCTTGACGAGCCAAAGGTGGGGGCCCGTGACGGCGGAATGGTTTCGGCACCGATATATCGCGAGATCGCACAGGCGATACTTGAGGATATGAAGGTTCCGACAGATGCTCCGGTCAGACAGGAAACGCAAGTAGCAAAGAACGACGCTCCTGCGATACCGAGCGAAACGACAAAGTCTAAGCCGACGACCGAAAAGCCTGAGAAAGGTGCGACGACTAAGACGGCAGATCCTACAGAAAAAGCTAAGCCGAAAGACGTTAAGAAAACGAACGAAAAAAAACGAGACGCTAAAGGAAAAATGACCGCCATCCTAAAACGGCGGTTACAGTTAACGGGTAACGCATACATTGAAACTTGAAACCGCCATTGAATATATGAAAGCTTCTGCGACTGCTTTTGACCCCGCTTTGCTTGCGAGCGAAGTGGGTTCTTTTGCTATCGACTCTCGCGAAGTTCAACCCGGCGGCCTCTTTTTCGCACTTTCGCAGCCCGAATACCGGGACAATTGCTTTAATGGTGATTTTGACGATGCGACGGTTCATGTGCCGTCTGCATTCGCTAAAGGAGCGGCTGCGTGTGTGGTTCGAGAAGGCAGATATACCGAACATAAAGCCGATCTCGAACAGTTTCGCGACCGTCTGATCTTTGTCGATGACGCGATCGCGTCTTTTCAGCTATTAGCTCACGGCGTTTATCTCGAATGGAACAAACCCGTCGTCGCCATAACGGGAAGTGCCGGTAAAACCACTGCGAAAGAGCTTACCGCTCACGTTCTATCGTCAAGCGGACGCAAGGTTTTGCGTAATATCAAGAATTACAACAACGGCCTCGGCCATCCGCTGACGGTGATGAATCTCGCGACGGATAAAAGCTACGACGTTGCGGTGCTTGAGATGGGAATGTCCACTCCGTTTAACGAGATCGCCCGCCTGTGCCGTATTACGCCGCCGGACGTTGCTGTCGAGCTTAATGTGCTGCCGGTGCATATTGAGCACCTTGGCTCGATCGAAAATATCGCAAAAGCAAAGGCTGAGCTTGTCGAAGGGATGAAAACAGGCGGCGTAGCCGTTTTGAATGCCGACGACGAACGTGTCGCGGCAATGGAGCCTCTGTCTAAAGGACGGACGGTCACGTACGGGATCGAAAACGCGGCGGATGTTCGGGCGGAAAATATAAGATTTGAGCGTTTTGGCGAGACGAGGTTTACGCTTGCTTTTGGTGAAGAAACAGCCCAGGTCGCGTTTCCGCTAAACGGGAAACACAATATTCTCAATGCTTTGGCCGCTGCTACTGTTGGCCGCAGTTTTGGAATGACAGTCGATGAAGTTGCGGACAGCCTAAAAAACGTAGCACCGCCGCCGCAGCGTGGTGAAGTGCTACATTTTGCTAACGGATTTACCGTCATAAATGATTCGTACAATTCGAATCCTGATGCTCTGCTTTCAATGGTCGAAACATTGATCGAAGGAAGCAGTGAGACGCAGCGAAAGATCGTGGTTGCTGGTGAAATGCTTGAGCTCGGAGAGGAGGCACGTGAAATACATTGGCAAACCGGAGAAAAAATAGCGCTGGAACTAAACGATACGGATTTGCTAATCGGGGTCCGGGGTCTTGCGGAAGAGATGGTTCGCGCAGCTTCTATTGTTTGTAACGCTGAGAGTGAATTCGTAGCAGATTCCGA
>JBKJRA010000266.1:0-11429 GCA_046594975.1 Pyrinomonadaceae bacterium
CCGGCGTAGGTTCAAATGGCGGCACCTGAGTCATTGGAGCACTCGAATACGCTGTCTCGACCTCGGTCGTGTAGTCCGGCGGGCTCGCCGGCAGCGGTTTCGGCGCTTGTATCGAACCATTCGAATCGACCAGCATCGGCCGAACCGCGACAATAAATCCGGAGGGCGATTTTGTCACCGTAAAGTTAAAATTGCCAAGATTATGCGGGTGGACAAACTCGATCTCATTCTTATTCGGCAGGTCGGATTTAACATGGGCCGGTATCAGCGGAAAGACCATCGTGCTGATCTGCGTGCCGAGCAGCGGAGTGGTCGATACATCACGGGTATTATTTTCTGCGACGAGATACGGATTTTTGTTCGGCTCCAAACGCAGCTCGTCGCTGCACGAAGACAGAAGTGTTTGCAGGTATTCGTTTAACTTTTCCATAAGTAAAAGGAGGTTTTTCTAAGTTATGAGAGTGAGATCGAATTTATCAGAAATAGCAGAGCCGGGGCAGCTCATTCAAGATAATAACACAGTTAAACTATGTTTGTCACTTATTTACGCGAAGATTTTATGCCGCAGATTTACGCGGATAACTCGGATCAGATCCTAGATAGATTTAATATTTTTTCTTTATCCGCGTATATCTGTGTAGAACTGTGGCTAAACCTATTTCCTATAATCTTGTGAGTTAGACAGTAACGGATTCGCGATATTCGCCCCAGACTGAGCGTAGGCGATTACTGATCTCGCCGACAGTGACCTCGGCCTCGACAGCGGTGAGAATGCGCGGGAGCAGATTTTCGGTGCCGCGGGCGGCTTCTTCGATAGATTTTAATGAGTTCTCCGCGTCGGCGGCATTTCGTCTTGCTCGAACGGCTTGCAACCTTGCGACCTGATCGCGTTCGATCTTTTCGTCGATTCGCTGTATCGGCATAGGGATCTCTTCGTCAAGCTGAAAGCTGTTCATCCCGATGACGATCGCATCCCGGTTTTCGACCGAACGCTGATATTCGTAGGCCGCCTCTTGAATCTCGCTCTGCACATAACCGGTCTCGATAGCCCGCAGCATCCCGCCCATCGCGTCGATCTTTTCGATGTATTCGACGGCTGCTTTCTCAAGCTGAGTGGTCAATTCCTCGATCGCATAGCTGCCCGCAAGCGGATCTACGGTGTCGGCAACGCCCGATTCGTGAGCGATGACTTGCTGGGTGCGCAGTGCTATTCGAGCAGCATTTTCTGTCGGCAGTCCGAGAGCCTCGTCCATCGAATTTGTATGCAAACTCTGCGTTCCGCCAAGCACCGCCGCTAGTGCCTGGATCGTCGTGCGGACGACGTTCACCTCTGGCTGCTGAGCCGTAAGCGTCGAACCGGCAGTCTGTGTATGAAAACGCAGCGTCAGAGATTTAGTGTTTTTCGCACCGAAACGGTCGCGCATTATACGCGCCCACAAACGACGTGCGGCGCGAAATTTTGCGATTTCTTCGAGCAGATTGTTGTGCGAATTAAAGAAAAACGAGAGCCTCGGAGCAAAATTATCGACATCCAGCCCGACATCTATCGCCGATTGGACATAACAAATTCCGTCCGCAAGCGTAAATGCCAGCTCCTGTGCGGCGGTCGAACCTGCCTCGCGGATGTGATAGCCGGAGATCGAGATCGTGTTCCAATTCGGCACTTCAGCGGCACAATATGCGAACGTGTCTGTGATAAGGCGAAGGCTCGGTTTTGGTGGATAAATATAAGTGCCGCGGGCGATATATTCTTTGAGAATGTCATTTTGGATCGTGCCGCTGACCTTTTCAAAAGAGACGCCTTGCTTGCGTGCGACCGCCAGATAAAGGCACAAAAGCGTTGACGCTGTTGAGTTTATCGTCATCGACGTCGAAACCGAGTCGAGCGGGATGCCGTCAAAAAGCGTCAGCATATCGTCGAGGCTGTCGATAGCGACGCCGACCTTTCCGACCTCGCCCGCCGATAACGGAGCGTCAGAATCCAGCCCGATCTGCGTAGGCAGATCAAACGCAACGCTCAAACCGGTCGTGCCCTGAGACAGCAGATATTTGTAACGCTCATTCGACTCTTCAGCCGTCGCAAACCCTGCGTATTGCCGCATCGTCCAAAACTTGCCGCGATACAGATTTCGACGCGGGCCTCGCGTATATGGAAACTCGCCCGGCTCACCCAGATCGCGTTCATAATCGACCGAAGAGGTGTTCGAAGGGTTAAAATCGTTAGGCAATTCGATGCCCGATGAAGTCTCAAATTTGTCCCGCCGCTCTTTTGCCATTGCCCAAATAGATTAACATAAACGGCCCGATTTTTTGACGAAACATCGCTCCGCTAGTAGGCTTGGAAAAGACAAATTTTAGGAACCCCAAACGCTTGAATTACTTTAATTATTACACTGAGATCGAGGACACATTTATCCGCCGCCGGGCTAAGAATTTGTTTCTCAGCCCGCTCGATTGGGCGTTGATGGAGATGTGGCAGGAGCGAGGGATACCTTTGCACATTGTTATTCGCTCGATCGAATCGGTGTTTGACGTGTTTGACAAGCAGCCCGCCGGAACACGCACGATCAAAAGCCTCTTCTATTGCCGCGAAGAGGTCGAGGTCCAGCACGCCGAATGGCTAAAATCGCAGGCAGGGAAAAGTCAGGAGACGGGAGACGAGAGACATGAGACGGGATTTACGTCTGAAGCCGTCGCCGCTCATATTGCCAATGCGATCGCTTCGCTTAAAGAAAATCAGATCGCCGAATTACGCGAAGACATCGCCCGTGCCGTAGCACGTCTCGAAGAATTAGCCGCAAATCTTACCGGCAATGCTGAGATGATAGACGCGACGCTCGGCGACATCGAAAAATTGCTCGACCGGGCGATGCTATCAAATTGGGAGCCGGTGCATCTAAAAGCTGTGGAGAAAGAAGTCGCCGGGCAGCTTCGCGGCTACAAAGCCGACATGGAGCCTGCGGCCTATAAGAACACGTTTGAGCTGATGCTGCTCAAACGCCTTCGCGAAGAGGGAGATATCCCGCGGCTGGGTCTATTTTATTTATGAGAGAATTAGTATTGCTTTTGACACTGCTAACCTTTTCTGGTTTTGCCGCGGCTCAAGTCAAACCCACTCCGACGCCTGAAAAGACCCCAACGGGCATTCCCGTTAAACCCGGCACTACAACAAAGTCTTTAGTGGAAAAAAAGGCTGTCGATCCGGGCAAAGTTTCAGGCCGTACTTATACAAACGAGACGTTCAATTTCGAAGTGACTTTCCCCGACACCTGGCTGATCCCTGACGCTGATTTTGAAGCGTATATGAAAAAACAGGGCTTTGACCTCTCGTTAAAAGCTCCTGATTCGCTGTCGCCGGCGGCGCAGACTAAGATCAATCAAGCTGTAAAACGTGTCCACATCATGCTCACGGCCTATCGCTCGCTGCCCGGCGAGACTGACAATGCGATCGTCCGTATTTCGGTCGAAAATCTCGCGGCGTACCCGCAGATCAAAGACGCCGTCGATTACTTCGACGCGATACGTACGACGTACGCGACGATGAAACTGCCTTACGATTTCAAATATTCCGATACTAAAGCTGAAAAGCTCGGTGCGATGCAGTTTGGCTTTATCGACACATCGACAAATGCGGGTAAAAAGCGCATGTACGCGACCGTGCGTAATGATTTCGCTGTTATGTTTACAATTTCTTACTCGAAAGACGAAGATCTGCAGACTCTCCGTAAGGTTCTCGAAGACGGCAATTTCCAGCTCAAATAGCTCCAAAGTTTGTTTTTACGGCGCTTTGTGATACAAAGACAAGGTTCCTGTTAAACAAAACGGCCAAATTACATTCATTGAGCACACATTACACAAAAGGTGACGTTATCGAGGTCAAGATCGAAAAGATCGTGCCTCGCGGTTTCGGATTGGCATTTGCTGAAAATCTCACGGTTTTGGTGTCTTTGGCGGTGCCGGGTGATGTTTTGCTGGTCAAAATACGTCAGATCAAACAGCGTATGGCGTTTGCCGAGATCGTTGAGATCAAAAAGCCCGGGCAGAAACGCATCACACCGCCGTGTCAGCATTTCGGCGTATGCGGCGGCTGTGACTTTCAGCAGATGGACTATGCGGCTCAGCTTGAAGCCAAAGCCGGAATCGTCCGTGACTGTCTTCAACGCATCGGCAAGATCGAATTCGACGCCGATATTCCCGTCATTGCCAGCCCAAACCAGTTCGAATACCGCTCGCGTGCCCGCTGGCACCTCGACCGCAGCAAGCGCAAATTTGGCTATTATCGCCGTGACAGTAATGATGTCGTTGATGTTGAGCAATGCCCGATCCTCACGCCCGGAATGCAGTCAACGCTGGACTACTTGCGTCTAAGCGTCGATTGGGACGCGTTTAGATCCGACAAACCTGAGGTCGAGGCCGTCAGCGGCGAAGGCGGACGCATCTCGACGTATTCGAGCGAGTTGCTCGAGCCACCCGCCGAGATCAGCATCGATATTGCTGACGAAAACTACACATATTCGGCGGCGAGCTTTTTTCAAGCGAACCGTTCGCTCATAGAAAAGCTTATCGAAACGGCTATTGGCGATGCGACAGGCGGCACGGCATTTGATCTATATTGTGGGGTGGGATTATTTGCAATGCCTCTCGCACGGCGTTTCAACAAAGTGATCGGTGTCGAAGAAAGTAGGGTCGCACTCCATTTAGCCAAAAGGAACGCGAAAAACGCGGGGCTTCAAAATCTAGACCTTATCAACAAGAGCGTTGAGAGATTTCTTGCGACCAACAAAACAAAAACGATAGATTTTGTCCTGATCGACCCGCCCCGCATGGGAACAGAGAAAGACACGATCGAACTACTCATTAAATTGCAGCCTCAGCATATATCTTACGTTTCCTGCGAACCGTCGATCCTCGCCCGAGACCTGCGCACTCTGCTCGATGCCGGTTACGCGATCGATTCGATCACGGCCCTCGACCTGTTTCCGCAGACGCACCATGTTGAGACGGTCGTGCATTTGCATATATGAATTGTTTCTACCTTTAGGCAGAAGATGGGTTTAACAAATATATCTGGCTTTAACCGAACTAAATGAATGAACTTTCGTATTTTGCTTTAGCTGAAGTCGCAACCCTTTTGAAGTCGCAACCGTTTAATAGTGTTGGGCTAAAGCCCTATATATTTGTGCTTGATTTTTCCACTAGCTAAAGCTAGTGGCAATTTATAGAATCTATATATGCCCAAAAAGAAACCCGAATCACCCGAGCAGTCCGAATCCGTTGTCAAAGCCAATTCCGTCCGTTGTCGTTTTTGCGGGCAGAAAAACGCCGTTAAGGCTAATTACAAAAATGGCGACGCTGTCTGCGGTAAATGTAAACTACCGTTGTCCGACGTACCGCGTAAGAAATTTGACGGTCTGCACAAAAACGACTATATTCATCCGGCGGATGCCAAAGCTCTTGCTGCCCTAAAAGCGATTCCCGGCGTTGATTCGGCTCTTAAGAAATTGCTCTCTTGGACCGGCGAATCGGCAATTCGTGTGTCGTTTATGGCATCGGCAGTTAAGGTTACGGATAAACAATGCCCTGATCTTCATGAGAAATTAAAGGTCGCATGTGCGACTCTCGGTGTGGATATGCCTGACATGTTCGTCCAGCAAAACCCGCAGGTCAATGCCTTTACCGGCGGTGTCGAAAAGCCGATCATTGTGCTGCATTCGGCGCTGATCGAACGTCTCAATGACGAAGAAACGCTCGCCGTGATCGCTCACGAGGTAGGCCACATACATGCAGAACATGTCCTATACCTGACCGCAGCTCGCCTGATGGAGGCACTAATTAATGTCTCGGCCGCACGCCTCATCCCGGGCTCCGAGATCATCAAACTTATAATCTCAATGGGCATCGCCAGCGCCCTGCTCGCCTGGTCACGCCGAGCCGAACTCTCATGCGACCGAGCCGCTCTTTTGGTTACCCAAGATCCGCACATCATCGGCCGCACCATGATGAAACTCGCCGGAGGAACATTTGCCGCTAAAATTGACTACGAGCTTTTCCTCGAACAGTGCCGCGATTTCAAAAAGAACTACGATTCCAGCCGCCTCGACCGTTTCTGGGCCGACACAATGAACGCAGGCCTCTCGCACCCATTCCCGATCTGGCGCGTCGCCGAGATCCTCGACTGGGTCGAAACCGGCGAATACCAAGGGCTTATGGATAAGTAATAAGATAGATAGCCGCAAAAATCACAGAATTCACAGAATATTTGACTCGATATTTCTTGGATTTGTTCTTTTTGTGGCTATTTTTTTCTCTAGTCATCCTTGATTCAACCCAAAAGGTCGTTCAAAATTGCACTAAGCTTATGTCAAAACAATTTAAGATCGTTATCGGTGTCGTTGCGGCATTCTTAATCTTGTTTGGGGCGGCACTTGTATTCGTGATGTATTCGGTAGGCATTTTTGATAAAGAGGCGACCAAGATGTATCACGACGCTGTGGTCGATGGACCTGAGTTTGGCAAGACGACGGACCAAAACGGCTGTATGCAGCAGGGGTTTGCTCGGCTCAAAGGCATCGCAAAACCGTCGATCGCACAGGTCACAGCTAATCACGCCTTTATGAGCGGTTGTTTTGAGACTGCAAGCAAAACGCTTGATTTCTGTAAGGACGTGCCGTCGATCCCATATTTCGAATGGATCGATACCGAATGTCAGAAGCTAGGCAAAAAGGACGAAGCCTGCCGCTCCTCGATGGACGAGAAACACGGATTTTGTAACGGCTTGTAGAAAAGAGCTAGACTAAATCAAATGGATTTCGAACATCTAGAAGACGAAAGGACCAGCCCTGTGAGCTTTGCTGAGTGGCATTGTGACGAAGTGCTGTGGGCGGCATTTCGTAAGTCGGAAATGCAGCCTTATTTCCGCAGTCTCCGGGCGTCAAATCATTTAGCGATCATCTCGACCGCGGTTGTCTCTCTCGTTCTGTTTGCCATCGCCCTTACATCTATACTCGGCTACCGTCGCTGGCAGAGTAATATTGGCCCGGCGGCTATCATACTCGTTATCGGATCGGTGGTTATATTTGCCGGCGTCTTTACGGGGCTGCGCCGCCGTAAACGTGAGAAATGTCTGGCTAAACCGACAGGTGACGTTGTTGTCGCTATGGAGGGATTTGCCTACAACAAGTTTCAGGTAAATTGGGCGTTTGGCAACAGCATCGGGGTCCGGTTTCAACACTGCGAACGTCGGACCGTAAATGGCGACCTGGGCTACACCTTTCAAATTCTGGCTTTTGAGACAGACGCAATGATCTTCGACGGCAGAGGAAGAATGCATGAAAAATGGACATGGAATATCCCTGTTCCTATTGACAAGATCGGCATCGCCGATGTGATCTGCGACCGCCTCAATACGCGCCGCCGCTCCTATTACAAGCCTGAATAAAGCCTATGCTTATCGTTTTGACCACAACACCAACCGATAGTGAGGCCGACATACTTGCCGTCAAAATCGTCGATGCTCGTCTTGCTGCCTGCGTCCAGATCCTGCCGCAAATAAAGTCGGTTTATGTTTGGGAAGGGAAACACCAATGGGGAAGCGAGCATATCCTGCTCATCAAAACCCTACCCCAAAACTTTGATGAATTATCTGCATTTATCACCGCAAACCATAGCTACGAAGTGCCGGAGATCGTCGCGATCAGTGCTGATAAAGTGTCGGAGCCTTATCTGTCATGGATGAGAGGTGTTTTGAGTTAAAAGTGAAAAACTAAAAGTGAAAAGTTTTAAGAAAGCAGAAGTTTTTCACTTTTCGCTTTTAGTAGTCAATTTTCTGCTATTTCCCGTTATCAATTCCCGCATAACACGTCCTGACAATAAAATCGACAGCGTCTTTTGGCGAATCAGTTAAGTGAATTAACTGTAAGTCTTCAGGGTTGATCATTTTTTCGTTGAGCATTGTGGTGGTGAGCCATTGGAGCAGGCCTTGCCAGTAATGCGAGCCGAATAAGACGACCGGAAAATTGCGTATTTTCTTGGTCTGGATCAGCGTCAGGGCCTCGAAAAGCTCGTCCATAGTGCCGAAACCACCCGGAAAAATGACGTAGGCATTGCTGTATTTAATGAACATGGTCTTGCGGACCATAAAGTATTTGAACGTCAGAGATTTGGTCAAATACGGGTTTGGCATTTGCTCGAACGGCAGCTCGATATTGCAACCGACAGACGTCGCACCGGCGTCGTGGGCACCTTGATTGGCCGCCTGCATAATGCCCGGGCCACCGCCGGTAATGATCTCGAAACCGGCCCCACCGAGCAGTAAGCCGACCTCGTGAGCGGCTTTAAACATCGGATCGTCCTCGTGTGTGCGAGCCGAACCAAAGATGGAAACGCCACGCGTGATCGTCGCAAGCTCGTCAAAACCATTAACGAATTCGCCCATGATGCGAAAAACACGCCACGAATCGGACGTTTTCAGCTCGTCCTCTGGCTTTGGCGAGCGTAGTAATATTTCGTCGTCGGTTAGATGCCAATATCCCGAAGCCGCCTCGAGCTCTTTGGCTTCGGCGACGGTCGTAGGTATTTCCGGCTTTGCTTTCGGAGCGGTAGTGCGTAGTTTTTTTGATTTTATAGATGCCATTTTTGTAAGTCTGGAAAGTCTGGATAGTCTGGAAAGTCTAGGAAGTCTAGGAAGCAACACTTTCAAAACTTCCTAGACTTTCCGACTTCCTGGACCTAAATACCCATAATATTGTAGCCGCAATCGACGTAGATCGTTTCGCCGGTGATGCCGCTGGCGAGATCGCTGACTAGGAATAGTGCAGTGTTGCCGACCTCGGCCTGTGTTACGTTGCGTTTGAGCGGCGCTTTTTCGGCGACCATGCTGAGCAGTGATCCCATATTTTTAACGCCGCGTGCCGAGAGAGTATTGATCGGCCCGGCGGATATCGCGTTGACGCGGATGTTGTTTTTACCAAGATCTGCCGCCAGATATCTGGTCGATGCCTCAAGTGCAGCCTTAGCAACGCCCATTACGTTGTAACTCGAAACCACCTTTTCCGCCCCGTAATAAGTCATCGTGACGATGCTGCCGCCCTCC
Organism: Pyrinomonadaceae bacterium; assembly: GCA_046594975.1. Lineage (GTDB taxonomy): Bacteria > Acidobacteriota > Blastocatellia > Pyrinomonadales > Pyrinomonadaceae > OLB17. The sequence continues at coordinate 9,092 of JBKJRA010000266.1, forward strand.
GTCATCAGGGGTGACGCTGCAAGTGCGACCTGCGTCAGCGAGAAAGCACTGATCTCTAGGGCCGTGCGAAACGCTTCACGCGTGGTGGTGACAAATTCGCCCTCGAGAGCTTCTTTTGGTGCAAACGCTATCGAATGGATGATGAAATCGAGCTTGCCATATTTCTTCGCGACAGCGTCAAACGCAGCATCGACCGCTGACTGATCTGTCACGTCACACGGCACGACGAGCGAACCGTCAAGCGTGCCCGCAAGCTCCTCGACGTTTTCCTTGAGGCGGTCAGCCTGATAGGTAAACGCCATTTTGGCACCCTGAGCCGCACAAGCCTGTGCACAAGCCCAAGCGATCGAACGCTTGTTCGCAACACCAAATACTATTCCGATTTTATCTTTTAGCATATTTTTCAAAGTGACGAGGGGCGAGGAACTAGGGAAGAGCGAAACATCCTGCCTCGTCCCTTGTCCCTCATCACTCGTCCCTATTCACTAACATACACCTTCTGCAGCAGCTCAAAATCCAGCAGACGGATGTCGATATCGACGGGCGTGTCTGTGAACCGCCTTGTAATAAGTACGCCGCGTAGCTGTTCCTCTTCTAATGAGGTTAGCTGCGTGACGAGCACGAGCATCAGACGCAGACGCAGACGGCTTTTTGCCTCGGCGAGGTTTTTCTTTGCCTGCGTGATCTTTCTTAATATAGATTCGATCCGCTCCTGACGCACGTCCGGCACAACCAGAAATGCCGTTTCTATGCATGTTATCAGGTCTTGATCGATCACGATTGCGTCAAACGGCGTGCCGCCGATCTGCACGTGGCGCATCATCGGCAGATTTTCCTCTTGCTGTATCTGGCGAAGAGCGAGGTCCTCGGCAACGATATAAGCCGACAGTAGATCTCCCAAATTATCGCTGCCGACATTTAGCAGACGTGCGAGTTCACGCACCTCGACATTCACATTCTGCCGCTGTATCTCGGGCATCGCCGCATCCCATTTGATAAAACGTCGGTCGTCGATCGCGGCGTCACGACGGCTCCGTGCAAATTCGAGCAGCCCGACGATCACAAACACCGCCGCCGCCAGCACAAATATCCCGACCGAAGCCCAATCCTGATCTCTCGCCGACACCACCACACCTGCGATGAGCACGACCATCATCAACCCGGCCGCCGCCATCAGCGGATAGTTTGTCCGTCGTCGCTCAAACCGAGCGAGTGTGTTGTCGTTTTTCCTATCCATTTTTGTGTGGATCTTATATGAATTGCCACTAGCTTTAGCTAGTGGACGGTTTGTAATAAATTCCCCGGCTTTGGCCGAAATTGGCTAAAGCCCGGATCTAATATGACTTGCCAACCTTCACCTAAAGGTGGAGGCAATTCATATGACCAACGCTATGCGTTCGCCGCTCTTTCAAACGGAATGTCGTCGAAATGCGTCATTGTCTTAAACGCCTTAAAGCGTTCGTTGATCTCAGGGTAATCGAGAGCATCGCCGCGCTCGGTGCCAAATTTCTCGACGTTAAACGACGCCATCACCGACCCGTAGATCATCGCACGGCGGAGCGTGTCGTCGTCAACATTATTATGAGCGGCGAGATAGCCCATAAAGCCGCCCGCGAACGTATCGCCCGCACCCGTCGGGTCAAACACACTCTCAAGTGGATACGCCGGCACGACAAAGTAGCCGCTCTTGGTAAACAGCGTCGCACCGTATTCGCCGCGTTTGATAACGACGGCTTTCGGGCCGATCTCCATTATCTTGCGGGCCGCGACGTGTATGCTCGTCTCGTCAGTCAACTGCCTCGCCTCGGCGTCGTTGATGATAATGCAATCGACGACCTTGATGGTCTCTACAAGGGCGTCCTTCATCGACGTGATCCAAAAATTCATCGTGTCCATCGCGACGAACTGAGCTTTCGGCATCTGCTCGCGAACCTCTTTTTGCAGCATCGGGAGGATGTTTGCGAGGAACAGGAACTCAGCGGACTTCGAATTATCGGACAGCTTTGGTGCAAATGTCTCAAACACGTTCAACTGGGTATCGAGCGTGTGTGCCGTGTTCATGTCGTAATCGTAGCGGCCTTTCCAAAAGAACGTTTTGCCCTCAGGCACGATCTCGATGTCGTCGGTGTTGATGTTGTGACGCTTAAAAACCGCCCATTCCTCGTCACCGAAATCACCGCCGACCACACCGACCGCGTTCACCTTCGTAAAAAACGAAGCCGACAACCCAAAATGCGTCGCCGCCCCGCCCAGGATCTTATCCCTCTGCCCAAAAGGCGTCTCCAAAGCATCAAACGCAACCGAACCAACAACTGTTAATGACATAATTTTTAGTGGC
>JBKJRA010000001.1:0-3784 GCA_046594975.1 Pyrinomonadaceae bacterium
GTACCGCCCAATCATACTGCTGCCCGAACCTCTCCGCAGCGGTCGCACCGATCATGATCTCGCCCTTTTCATTTAACGTTACGTGGATCTCCTGCCGCCGGTTCTCCGGTCCAAGAGCAAATTCTTCCCAATTCTTTAGCATAGTGTATATTTTGTATCATATATGCAACATTTAGTCAAGCCAGCAACACACCTTTCTTTCTTTGCGACTTCGCGTCTTTGCGGGAATGTTTTTTTTGATCTCGCAAAGGCTCTAAGATGTGAAATACGGAAAGGGAACGGCGAAAACGGCGGTTTGCCATTTTACAGGTGAAACGGCGAAGCGGAGAAACGGGGCGGAACGCAGGCGAAAACGTATCTCCGTTATCGTTTTGATACACAATTTGACCCGAAAACCGCATTTTTGTCATAAAGACGCACTCAATGAATGCGTCGCTAAAAACAGATCTTGCCGAAGAAAGAATTTTTAGCCACGAATGGGCACGAATAGCACGAATAGGAGATTTTCTTAATTCGTGCCATTCGTGTTCATTCGTGGCTAACTTCTCCTCCTCATTTTCCGTTTTCCACTTTTTCATTTATTCTAAATAGACGTGAGTTATCAAGTTATAGCCCGAAAATGGCGGCCGCAGACCTTTGGCGAGGTTACCGGCCAGGAGATCATCACGCAGACGCTCGAAAACGCTCTGCGCGATGACCGTCTGCATCACGCTTACCTGTTTTCGGGTGCCAGAGGCGTCGGCAAAACGACGACTGCACGCATTCTCGCGAAAGCCTTAAACTGCCATAAAACCGAGGGCAAACCTAATCTAACGCCGTGTTTGCTGACCGATCCGACGGCTTGTCCGTCGTGCATCGAGATCTCGGAGAGCCGTTCGATCGACGTGCTTGAGATCGACGCAGCCTCGCACACCGGTATCGACGACGTTCGCGATTCGATCATTGATAACATCAATTTCAATCCCACACGCGACCGCTACCGCGTCTTCATCATCGATGAGGTCCACATGTTGTCCAAATCGGCTTTTAACGCTCTGCTCAAGACGCTCGAAGAGCCGCCCAACAATGTCGTTTTTGTCATGGCTACGACTGAGTTGCACAAGGTGCCCGACACCATTTTGTCGCGTTGTCAGGAGTTCGAATTTCGCACTATACCGCTCCCGAAAATATTTGATCGCCTTAAGCTCATCGCCGTCGCCGAAAAGATCGACATCGACGACGATGCTCTTCGCGAGCTCGCTCGTTCGGGCACTGGTTCGATGCGTGACGCACAGTCCAATTTCGATCAGGTCATAAGCTTTTCGGGCGAGAAAATAACTGCTCCGGATGTGACGAACGCACTCGGATTTGCGGGTGTCGAAGTACTGTCAAAGGTTATCGCAGCCATTACAAATAAAGACTCAAAAGCGGTTCTCGCAGTCGTCGATGATCTCATCGGACGAGGCCACGACTTGCGTAATTTCTGCCGCGACGTGCTCAGTCTTTTCCGGGATCTGCTCGTTTTCAAGATTGCCGGCGACGAAAGCCGCCTCTTCGAAACCGCTGTTTTCGATGCTGACCAGATGCGTGAAATGTCCGCTGCATTTAGCGAAGCCGACCTGCTGAGGTTCTTTAACTCACTGTGCGAAACCGAAGCTAGTCTTCGCGAAGCTGCTCACCCGCGTTACGTCCTCGAAATCGGCCTGATAAAGCTGCTCGAAATGCGCTCTGTCGCAACCATCGAAAGCATCCTCGAACGCCTAAATGCTCTGAGTTCAGGAGTTAATATCGGTAATGAGCCGCGTAATACGGTCATGCCATCTTCTACTGCCGCTGCGACTGCCACTGCTGCTGATCCATCTGCCGCTGCCACTGCTCCTGATCCTCCTGTGCAGGAAAAAAAAACTCTGAAAATTGAGCCGATTCCGCCTCCGCCTGTGGTAGCAGTTACTCCGCCAGTTATCGACGAATCTTTACCCGAACCGCCGGACGAACCCGAATCAAGATTTAACGAAGAGCCGCCCGAGGAATTCAACGGCTTTGACGAACCCGTTTTTGAGCCGCCAACGCCCGTCCATGCTATTGTCGAAGAACGATATATTCCGCCGCCGTCACGTCTGCCTCGGCTGTCCGCCGACGATCTCGAACACATCGAGGATCAAAAGCTCGACGACGCTTACGAGTTAAAACTAACTTTTACCGACGACGATCTTTTGCCGCTCGCAAATATTGCCGGTTTGATGGAATCACTGACCGGCATCACGCCTGAGCTCGTTGCGAAACCAGTTGTTACGAACGGCAATTCAGCAGCCGCAACAGCTCCGGCGATCGACATTAAAGCTGCTTTTCCGCACCTTAACAATGCTAAGGAAGGCCCTGTCGAGATACCTAAGCTTAGCTCGGATCCGACCGAAGAGGAGTTATTCGAATACGCTAACGCACACATTAACGTCCGGCTGGCACGCCGCGTTTTCCGTGCAAAGATCGTAGAGGCTCGAAAGTTATAACCTCACGATTTCGCGAACATCCTTCGCACGCTTTCGTATGATAAAGTTGGCAATATACATTTGATGAAAACCATTTTTTTGCCGCGACAACTAAAACTCATCATTGCGATAGCGATAATGCTGTTGGCCGTCACGCATGGCTTTTCGCAAGGAGATCAGCCGTGGTCGCAAAACACATCCCCGCTGCCGCCGCCCACTGGTTTTGTTAACGATTATGCCGGAGTCATCGACCCGGCGACGAAACGAGCCCTCGAAGCAAAGCTAAAGAATTTAAAAGAAACGACCAATCCGTCCGTCGAGATCGCCGTCGCAGTTGTGAAAACAACGGGGGACCGTCCGATATTTGATTACTCTCTCGCCGTCGCACGCGGCTGGAAGATCGGCTCCAAAGCCGACGACAATCCCGGTGCACTACTCTTTGTCGCGATCGACGATCGTAAATATTTCACACAGGTCAGCAAAGACCTCGAAGACGAACTGCCCGACGGCGTCGTCGGCACCCTGCAAAGGCAATATCTCGTCCCCGAATTCAAAAAAGGCAATTACGCTAAAGGCATCTCCGACACCATCGATGCCTACATCGCCGCGATTCAAAACAAGGGCAATGTCGGCGGCACCACAACCCCCGCAAAACCCGTCACCGGAAATCAAGGGATCTCAGGCGGAGGCGTATTCGGTCTGTTTTGCTGCGGCCTGATCATATTTATCATTCTGCTCATCATCTTTACACGCGGCAAAGGCGGGCCGACAAAAGGGGATCGCGACCGCTGGGGCGGTGGTGGATTTGGCAGTTCAGGCGGTGGTAATGTCGCTGGTAACATCGCGTCCGGTATTATCGGCGGCCTTATCGGATCAGCTCTTTCGGGCGGATCGTCCAGTGATTCGGGGGGCTCTTCGGGCGGGAGCGATTGGGGCGGTTTTTCAGGTGGTGGAGATTTCGGTGGTGGTGGTTCTGGAGGCGACTGGTAAACTCTTATGAAACATATATTTACAGGATTTATCGACGATTTAAAAGCGACGCACCGCACAAATCTAGCTTCCGTAATTCTGTACGGCTCCGCAGCTGCCGGAGATTTTATTGCTCAGCAATCGGATTACAACATTCTTGTCGCCCTGCACAAGATCGGCACTGCAGATCTACGAAATGCCCAAGCTTGCATTCGCGAATGGGTTCGTCTCGGCAACCCGGTACCGGTATATTTCACGGTTTCCGAATTACAAAATGCAGCGGACGTATTCCCTATAGAATTCCACCAGATGAGTATCGCCCGTAGGGTTCTGTACGGCCCCGACGTGCT